>CAZJYH010000878.1:0-2203 GCA_964549365.1 uncultured Alphaproteobacteria bacterium | reverse complement strand
GCTCTTCTTTGCATCGACCTTCGTCATCGTGCAGAGACGCACGGCGTAGGCAAGCGTGTTGAGGATGGAGACCGCGTCCTTTGCCGCGGTGTCCAGAATGGCATGCGCCTTCTCAATGGCTGCATTTGGTTTTCGGTCTTCGGCTCCCACAACCGGATAGCTGTAGCGTTGCGACTCGTAGCCGCCGTGTACGGACTTCTGCGTGGTCAGCATGTGGAAGCCGAAGCAGAGCAGCTCGATGCGCCGGTTGAACCGCTTCCCGTAATCGTCGATTGATGGAGCGAGGGCAATCAGCTGGCTGAGCGCCGGGGCCATGTGGATCTTCTCATCTCCGGACTCTCCGGAGAAGAACATCCCTCCCATGGTCTCGATCAGCTTGCTCTGCTCACCGACATCGAAATGTCTGGGATAGGGATCCCCGCCTTTCCCGGATGGAACGAACCTGTATGGCGCATTGGGATGGAAGAAGAATGAGGTAGCCCCGGGCTGCTCATCCTCACCCTTCTCTTCTCCGTAACCGATGCCGACCGATGATTTATCGATGGCGATACCGGCGCTCGCTCCGGCCGGAATTTCCTCCCCGGTAACAATGCAGATGCCGGGTTCGTCGAGTGTCCCGATACCCACGACGTGGCGTGCCACCATCCAGAGCAACCCGGCGCGAAGCGTCACGCGATGTTGCGGAAGCTTGCGGTCCTTCGGCGCCGCGCTCCAGAACCATGTGTCGTAAGCTTTCGGATCGCCGGCCAGCGGATAGAAGCCGTTGAAGTATTGCTCCTGCTCTTCACGAGCCAGCACATTCAGCCAGACCGAGCGCCGCAACGACAAACGGTCGAGCAGGTAGGTGCGCACCTCCATATCCTTCGATGTCCCTGCCAGATAGCCACTACCACCCTGTTTTTCGGTGAAGGTGTTACGGGAGAAAAGTGCCAACGGAATCTGATCGAGCCGTACGACCCAGTGATCATTGAGGCGATTGAGGAACTCCGGGAATGTCTTGAGACTCTTGTTGTCTTTACGGTGAAGGGGGGAGAGAGCGGCAAATGACATAGGCTTGGCGACGGCCGCATCTTCGCCATTTTTTCCCTGCATGAACCGTACATTGCCGTCGATGCTGAAGTCGGCCAGCAGTGGCGTGATCAGAGTGTTGAATTCGTAATCGCTCATCGGCTTACGGAGGCGGTCGGCAAGTTCGTCGCATTTCTCCGGTTCGAACGCAGCTTGCGCGAGCGCCGAACAGAGCCCGAGCGCCGCGACGTTCAGATACTCAATCGGGTAGTTGAACTCCAACTCCTCATCGGGGCTCGTCATGATCTCACGGAACGTCCGTTCGAGCCGTTCGCCCGTCGGCGTTCGCACGAGAAAGCGTTGGTGGTTGAATACATCCATGCAGATGCCTCACATTGGTGATTGGAATGTTGACGTTGTCTCTACGCTATATCTGTCGCACGCACCGCACCCGCCTCCAGTGCGATCCGCTCGACGATAACCAGCCCCTCGGCCGCGCTGCCGTTATCGCGCCGAGCATAGCGTGCCATGAATTGCGGGTGTTGAATCTCCCCGGTGGCATCAACCAGCACGAACGTCTTCGCATCGTAGGGGTGCTGTTCACTCCACCATTTCAGGAACGTTCCCATGCCGGCGGGCATCGTTCCCTGCCCCATGCCGCTCTTCCGGTCATACCAGGGGAAGGAGACCGACGAGAGAGCAACGGCTTCCTCAAACTCCAACCGTCGCTCAGCATCATCCTGATCCGGCAGTGGCGCGATGCCGGCTTCAGGCTTCCCGGCGAACACGATCCTTCCCTTCACTTCCTGCATCAGCACGATCGTCGTGGAGTTCATACCGTAACGCGTCGTCAGTGCGATGCGGTCTCCCTTCTCGTCATCGCTGTATACACATAGTGCCATCTCCAGGTGCTTCTGGGTTAATCCTCTGAGTAATATGCGCTTGGCGTGGGCTTCCATGCCGTCATGTTTGTTCCCCTGCTTGTCGCGAACCTTGTCGAGCAGATCTTGATCAACCTTCATATGCTCCGCAGTCCACAACGCCTCGTCATGATCGTAGACCTTCGCGACGAGTGCCCGGCAGGCATCGGGCATCTGCCATTGCCGGAATTCCTCATCAAGCAGGAGAGCGGCAGTGCGCGCAAGGATATCGGCATCGTACACGTATGCGCTCGGACCGAAGGCGAGAGCCCTTC
>CAZJYH010000877.1:0-2204 GCA_964549365.1 uncultured Alphaproteobacteria bacterium | reverse complement strand
GTTCGACAACTCCGACGCGATATTCGTCGTCGAGCCGTCGATCCTCGCCGAGTTGAACTTCACGTCAAAGGTGCGCATCGCCTTCGAGGGGAGCTACCGATTCGTGAGTGGGGTCGAGGTTGATGGGCTGAGCAACAAGGAGGTGAGCGGTCCCGCCGTCGGGATGATGGTGAAGATCGGAAGCTTCTGAGGGGCAACTATGTGCTTCACGTGGCGGCAGTGCCGGAGCGTGAGAGCCGAGCGGCGAACCCCTCCTGACCTCCCCTTTGCCAAGGGGAGGAACGCACAACGGGAAGTCCGGAAGCAGAGACGTTGTCGGTCGAAGCGACGTCATCGCGCACACGCTGCGTTGACGTCGCCCGGTCTTCTCAGATATATCGTTCCCTTCCGTTCGAGGATTCCGACGTGTCCGGGGGAGGGAGGAACGACGATTCGCGATGTCCGGCGCCCGAGGTTCGATGATCAATGCGGCGCCTTCAACAGCTTGCCGCGCGCGGTTCGGCCGCGCGTCTGTACTTCGTAGACATAGAGGCCGGCGGGCATCGACGCCAGATCCACGGGGATCTCGTGAACGCCCGCGCCGAGCACCCCCGTCCCCACGCTACGTATCCGTTCCCCCTGCAGCGTGTAGATCGTGAGCGTCGCCCCGGATGCCTCCGGCAGCGACAGCCGGAGCGTGGTGCGATCGGCGGCCGGATTCGGCAGCAGCGTTGCGGCGAAGCCCTCGACGCCGGGGTTTGCCACGCCGGTGGTACCGAACCGCGCGCGCGCGATCCGGGCGTTCGCTCGCAGGCTGTCGAACGTCGGCGCGGCGATCAGTGCGAACGCCACCTCCCGCGATGCGTCCGCCGGGAGTGTGAAGCCGTCGCTCGAAATCACCATCGACATATCATCCAACCCAGCGTTCTCGTGGATCCCCGAGGTCATCATGGCCCACTTCCGCGCGGCCGTGAAGTTGCTGTTGACGCTGTCGTCGAAGTTCTTCACCGCGTAGAAGTTCATCGTGCCGGGGCTGAGCATCAACGCGCCGACGAACGGCCGCCCCGATGTCGTGTTGGCATCACGCTGGAATGCGATCGCGTTGTCCGGGTCGTACTGCACGCGGTCGTTCAGTCCTCTGCTGCTGACATCCCAGTCCAGATAGAGCCCGCAGCGAAGGCCGTCGAGCGCGGTGGCGCCGGTGTTGCGGATCTTGTAGCGCACGAACACGATGTTCTGCGCGGCCGTATCGCGATACTCCTCGGTCCGCATCGCCACGTTGATGCCGAGGCTGCCGACCGCATCCGTAAACTCGGCCGTTCCGATCTGCACGCTGCTGTCCTGCGCGATCGCCAGCCGGTACGGACGCACCGGCGTGAAGCCCTCGCCGGTCCCCTGCGACAACCGCCCCAGCCGCACCGCATCGGCGAAGCGGCTGTTGTCGATGCCGATCATCACGCCGCCGTGGAAGAGGAGGGACTCGTTGAACGCATACAGAAACCCGTCGCCGGCGTCCTGATCGAGGCCGTCCTTGGCAAGGTTGCCGCGGCCGTTGAACGTCAGACCGATCTTGTTGAAGTTTGTGGTCAGATACGTCGGCGCAGCCCGCAGGATGATCGTGTGAGCGTTCGTGCGGTCCGGCGTCTCCACCGTCATCTTCAATCGCACGTCGCTGTTGCTCGCGATCGACGCCGGCAGCGTGAACCGGAACGAGCCGGCGGGGATCTCGCGCCGTGCGCCGGAGGGGACCGCGCCGAACGAAACCGAATCGTTCTGCACCGTGATGCCGGGCGGATCCTCCACGGTGAGCGTTGCGTTGACGAACGCTGCGTCGGCAAGCAGATTGCGGATGCCGGCGCGCAGTTCGAGCGTCTCGTTTGCATCGAAGGCGCCGTCGGGCATGGATTCATCCACACTGTAATCGATCATCCGCGCGGAGGCGACCGAAGGCCCGAGCGTCACCGCGCGCGCGGCGTTGACGCGGCCGGTTCCCATCCTGTTGCCGTACGTGCTGCCGAGGTAGATGCCGATGTTGTCGGTCGTCGCGCGGATAACCTCCCCAACCTGCTGTCCATCGAGCTGCGGATACTTCTTCGCCACAAGCGCCGCGATGCCGCTGACGATCGGAGCGGAGAACGATGTCCCCTGATCGTAGAAGTAGCCGTTCTTGACGGTGGAATAGATGTCGGTGCCGGGGGCGGACACGTCGATGCGATCGTTGTAAT
>CAZJYH010000876.1:0-2210 GCA_964549365.1 uncultured Alphaproteobacteria bacterium | reverse complement strand
ATACCACGCCTTTGTCGGATGGTGTTTACTTCGTTCAGATCGTTAGTGGCGGTAGGATCATCGCTGGCAGTACGGTGATCGTAGCGCGCTGACACAAGATCTGAAACTAGGCAGCGGGTCGCCAGGGACACTCAGGCGAATCACACCAGAGTTTCGACCCGCTGCCTGGGCGCTGTATCGCGAAAGAATGTCGGGAATCCTTGAAAATTGCGGGGCTCGATGCGAGGTCTCCCCGAATGACACCAACCGGGGGCGTCGAGCCCGAAGGGCACTTCGTGGTGACACAATGTGGAGCTGAAGCAATCCCTGCGTAGAAGTTGGATGCTCTCGACCCGCGAACGACGTGCCCTTGAATACTTCGACGATCGGCAGGCTCCGCACTCCTGCCGTCGATTCCCGAATCCTTGACAACTCTCCAGCAACTGTACCTGTGGAGCTCCGAGGTCCATTCCGGCAGTACGGGCCGGAATTCGGTTCCGCAGGCGCTGAGCGCGATCCTGGCTGTAATATCGACGAAATACGGTCCTTGGTCACTGAACAGTAGTTTCGTCAGCAGGAGACGTCGCTCATGTAAGCTCAAGGCAGGATGTGGTCCAACCCTGGTAACGGGGTACATCCCGCCTTGGGCTTTTTTTATACGCACGGCCTCGCGAAGAGCCCACAACGACGCGTCTTCCCTCTCGCCTCCGATGGAATCCGGAATCGGGGCCCGCACCGAACCTTCGTGGCGCCACCGAACATCACCCGGCAAGAATCTTGGCCTCTTCCGACGACTACGGCTTCTCTATCGCCCCGATCCTCTCTATTTTTGCACCGCATCTTCAACCGAAACGTCGTCTGCATCCCGTCGAAGCCCGATGGTGGCGGGCCCGACCTTCAATCGATCTCATCCTCTCGGAGTTCTCATGCATATCGCTCAACGTATGTCGCGGCTCGGTACCGAGACCGCTTTCGAGGTACTGGTAAAGGCACGAAAACTGGAAGCCGAGGGGCGCGACATTGTCCATCTGGAGATCGGTGAGCCCGACTTCGATACCCCGCACAACATTATCGACGCGGCCAAGAACGCGCTCGACGGCGGGTTCACGCACTACGGCCCGTCGGCCGGTCTCCCTCAGGCTCGTCAGGCGATCGCGGACTACATCGAGCGGACCCGCCCGGGCGTCATGTGTTCGGCCGATGAGATCGTGATCACCCCCGGCGCCAAGCCGATCATGTTCTATGCGATGATGGCGACGATCGACGAAGGCGACGAGGTGATCTACCCGAATCCCGGGTTCCCGATCTATGAGTCGGTGATCAACTTTCTCGGAGCAAAGGCGGTGGCGCTTCCGCTGCGCGAGGACAAGGAGTTCCGCTTCGATCTTGCCGATCTGGAGGCCCGCATCACGAAGAAAAGCCGGATGTTGATCATCAACACGCCGCAGAATCCGACCGGCGGCATTCTGACGCGGGAGGATATCGAGGGGATCGCCGAGATGGCTGAGCGCAACAATCTCATCGTCTTCTCCGACGAGATCTACTCCCGCATGACCTACGACGGCTTTCAGCACACGTCGATCCTGGAGTTCCCCGGCATGAAGGAGCGGACGATCATGCTCGACGGCTTCTCGAAGACCTATGCGATGACAGGATGGCGTCTGGGGTACGGGATGATGCCCGCGTCGATCGCATCGTTCGTTGCAAAGCTTCAGACGAACTGCACCAGCTGCACCTCGTCGTTTACGCAGATGGCCGGCGTCGAGGCGCTCAACGGACCGCAGGAGAAGGCCGACGAGATGATCGCGGAATTCCGCCGTCGCCGCGACGTGATCGTCGACGGCCTGAACCAGATCCCCGGGATCCGGTGCCATCGTCCGCAGGGGGCGTTCTATGTGTTTCCAAACATTGAAGGGACGGGGTACAGCTCCCAGCGCATGGCGGATTACCTGCTGAACACGGCCGGCGTTGCGTGCCTGAGCGGTACGGCGTTTGGTCAGTTCGGCGAGGGCTTCATTCGGTTCAGTTATGCGAACTCGGTGGAGAACCTCAACAAGGCGCTGGAACGCATCCACGATGCCGTTTTGAAACTGCAGCGCGATGAGGCCACGATAGACGGATGATCCCTGTTGCGTGCGCACCGACGCGCGTCGAGGTGTACCGGGCGATGCCGCGCATGGGATTCATGCGGTTCGGTGTCGCCCGTGCCGTCGGCAGCGGCCGCTCCAGCT
>CAZJYH010000875.1:0-2211 GCA_964549365.1 uncultured Alphaproteobacteria bacterium | reverse complement strand
CGCTCAGCGTTGTCGGAGGGAAGTGGAAGATGTTGATCCTGCTCTATCTCCGCCACGGCCAGCAACGGTACAGCGCAATCTATCGGCACTTCACCGACATATCGCACAAGATCCTGGCAGAGCAACTGCGGGAGATGGAGGGTGATGAACTGCTGACGCGCACGGTGCATGCCGAGGTTCCACCGCGTGTGGTGTATGCGCTCACTCCGGCGGCACAGGCGCTCGTGCCGACGCTGTTGGAGTTGGCGAACTGGGGCCTGCGCCATGTGATGGCGGGAACGACGACGGCCGAGGAAGCCGCATCCTCGGAGGACCGGCCCTCTGAGGATGCCGACCGATATCTCAGCGCTGAATGACGACCATCGTGTTGCCGTCGGGGTCGGTGATTCTTACCGTCTTCACGCCGCCGTTGGGTCCCGTCTCGTCGCGCGCCGTCCCCCCGGCGTCCACCGCCCGCCGTACAACCGCGTCGATCTGATCGGTGAGCAGATCGAATTGATGACGGTTCTGATCGGCCACCACGCCGGCGATCCGATTCGGACAGAACAGCACCACGCAGCCGAACAATCTGCCCTGGTAGAATCGTTCGCCCATCGCCTCGAAGGACTCGAACCTCGTGTCGAAGACGGACTCATAGAAGCGCACCATCGCCTCCATGTGGGTGATCGCCATCGTGACCTTGCCGATGCCGAACGCCGGACGATACGGCGCCGTTGTCGCGGTCTGCGCACGTGCCTCGGCTGCGAGCGCGGCGAGCAGCAACGTCGATGCGAGAAGGAAGGAACGGTACATCCGGACGTCCTGAGTCGATGAATGAAGATGATGTCGGCGCCGAGCGCCGGCTGTGCGCCGCTCTCAGCGCTGTTCGAGGAAGACGGTCGTGTTGTCGTCGGGATCCACCACGGTTATCACGCGTGCGCTCTCCGGGCTCGGCGTCTCATCGCGGATCGAGCCGCCCGAGGCGAGCGTGCGTTCGATCACGCCGTCCATGTCCGTCGTGAACACCTCGAACTGGTGCCGGCTCTGGCGGGCATCGACGCCGGCGATCTCATTCGGCGCGATGATGATCTCCATGCCGAGCATCGACCCGGTATACAGATTGATCCCGCCCATGTCGATCGCGTTGAAGGTGGTCTGGAAGAGGTTCTGATAGAAGTTGACGACGGCGTCGATGTTCGTTGCCGCCAGGGCCACGCGCGAAAGTTTGAACGGTGATTCGGACATGGGAAGAAGGGAATGGATGTGAGAATGCTCCGCCGAGAATCGATGGATGCGGCAACGCCGCGCATCGCACGCTCGGTGTGGGCAAACATACGCCCGGCCTCCACCGGTTCGCAATATCGCACCGTATGGTTTGAAGCTCACCGAACGGTAAGCGGCAGCGGGCCGCGACTCGCCATCGTGTCGGCAATACGCCGCTTACACGACGCTCACAAAGCGCAGCGGGCCGCCCCACAATCGTGGAGCGGCCCGCTTGCTCTTGAAGAATCCGCGTTCACCCGTGCACTCAGTGCGCGGTCTTGATGCGCATCGCGTAGAAGGAACGCCACACGAAGACCATCGAGATCACGAAGAAGACGACCCCGAGGATGTGGCTGAGCCCCACACCGGACTTCTCGGTGATCAGCACGCCGAGCTCCACGGCCAACAGACCGAACAGCGTGGTGAACTTGATCACCGGGTTCATCGCCACCGAGGAAGTGTCCTTGAACGGATCGCCGACGGTATCGCCGACCACGGTGGCGGCGTGCAGCTCCGTTCCCTTCTGCTTCAACTCGGTCTCGACAACCTTCTTGGCATTATCCCACGCGCCACCGGCGTTGGCCATGAAGATGGCCTGGTACAGACCGAACAACGCGATCGAGATCAGATAGCCGATGAAGAAGTACGGATCGAAGAACGCGAAACCGAGCGTGGAGAAGAAGATGGTCAGGAAGATGTTGAACATCCCCTTCTGTGCGTACTGCGTGCAGATGGCCACCACCTTCTTCGAATCCTCCACCGACGCCTTCTCGGCGCTGTCGAGGCGGATGTTCGCCTTGATGAACTCCACGGCGCGATAGGCACCGGTGGTGACGGCCTGAATCGACGCGCCCGTGAACCAGTAGATCACCGCGCCGCCGCAGATCATGCCGAGCAGGAAGAGCGGGTTGAGCAGCGAAAGATGCTCGAGGTTCTCGGTAAGGCCATGCGTGAGCGATACGATGATCG
>CAZJYH010000874.1:0-2213 GCA_964549365.1 uncultured Alphaproteobacteria bacterium | reverse complement strand
TGGCAGATCACATCCACCATGTACCGGCGCACCTCGTTGCACACTCGGCGAAGCTGGTTCGGTTTCAACCGGCGGAGGTCGTGAGGGCTGTGTATCTCCTTCAACAGGGGATAATCGTCCATGTTGACGATGCCCTCGACAAGACCGTTCTGTTCGCCCATAATGCGTGTACTCATGCAAGGGAAAGGCACTGCTTCGCCGCGCGGAAGTGTTGCGCGTGGGTGCATGTTACGTCGATCGTCATCTGCAGCGAAGCACTCGAAGCCACATTGTCATGCACACGGGTGCTCGATTCGATCGCACCGGTGCCCGGCTTCATTCACCATCTGTTGACCGATAAACATAACCATCCGGCCCCTTATAACACCCGTGCTGGTGGGATAATTCCTGTAACGCCGTTCACACCCCACAGCAACACGGGACGCGGCACGGCGCAATGATTCGCGTGGCCGGCGTCCCGTATGTTCCGATGATCGACGGCCCGGGCCGCGCGCGGGCTGTTCCCCGCCGAGTGAGATCATGCATGCCGCGCCGTGCCCGGGCGATCACCGTGCGATCGCCACCTTCTCGAGCGTCTCGAACATCCGCCCGCTCTCGTCACCGCTCACTCTCACGCGCAGACGGTACAGATACACGCCGTTGGCAAGCTCCGCGCCGTCGCTGTCGCGGCCGTCCCAGTGCATCCGCACGTTCCGCTCCACAACCCCGTCTCGACGCAGCTCGCGCACTTTCCGGCCGCTCGTCGTGTAGATTCCGATCGTCACCTCCAACGGCTCCACCTGGTTGTGACGGAAGAGGAAATCCGTCTCGCGGGCCATCGGGTTCGGGAAGTTGACCACCTCGTCCACCTGCAGCACGCTGTCGCCGTTCTCCGCAATGCGGAAGTAGGCGGTCCCCTCGGTCGGGTTGTTGTAGATGTCCCATGCGCGCACGCGCACCATATGCTCCCCCGGCTCCAGGCCTACCAGACGTCGCTCCGCGGTCCCCTGGCCGTAATCGGTCGGCAACGTCTGATACGTGTCGGTGAGGTCCTCGCTTCGCGCGTCGCCGTCGATCCACGCCTCGATACGGTGGCCGATGCTCGAACCGGAGGAGTTGATGCCGCCGGCGTCGGCGAGATCCACCAGCAACAACGGGTCGCGTCCAACGAGATCACCCGAGCGGAAGGTGCGATCCTCCAGATAGATGCGCATCTCCGGGCCGGTCTTGTCGGTCACAACGCCCGTATCGGCGCCGAAGACGCGCACGTTCGAGGTCATGCCGGCGGCATCGTCCCGATCGTTGTAGGCGTAGACGAACAGGCGCGCCGACGCCGTATCGAACGCGATGTCCTTCGGAACGCGGAAGGTGATGGAGAACTTCCCTCCCCTCACGTTCGCCGGACCCCGAAACAGACGGCCCCCGAAGTACGTGACGGTGGCCACCTCCTCGCCGCTCGGCACGCGCACGGTGCGGTCCGCATCGTACAACGACACGATGGCCGTGCCGTCGAAGTCCGAACGAACGGCGCCGAGCTGATCGCGCACCGCGCCTTCGATCGTCACCTGCGACAGTGCGCCGACGGTCACCGACGAATCGGCGACGGACTTCGCATTGATGGAGGTGATCTCCACCGAGTCGTGCGGCAGATCGAGCTGCATCGCCGGATCGCCGAAGAGCATGAACTTCTGATCGTTGTCGTTGAAGCCGGCGCGGCCGAACTTCGTCAGCATCAACGCACGCCCGATCGTCGGGAAGCGATGCGTGACCGGATCGCGCGTGAACAGCTCCCTGAAATGCTTGCGCATCAACTCCTCGTTGGGCGAGATGTAGACCGCCCGCGTGGCGGTCATCACCGCAACGGCGCCGCCGCCGGGATGCAGCAGAAACAACTCGCCGCCGGAGACCTGTGTTGGATCGTCGAAGTAGCCGAAGTTGCACGTCACGGCCGGCACGTAGGTCAGCAGCGAATCGTTGTTGAGCTGCGAGATGAACTTGTCCTTCTCCAGGATATACTCGTTCGCCCAGACGTTTGGGTTGCCGTGGCCCACCCAGTTGGTGATCACCGCGCCGCGCTCGATCGTCGAAAGCAGATCCTGCTCCGCTCCGGGCTTCCTGCGCGCGGCAAACTGCTCGGTCTGATACGCCGCGATGTAGATCTTCTTCGGGTCGACCCAATTGGGAAGCATGCCGCGCCACAGATTCTCGGACTGTCGCGTGAAGCCGCCGCCGTC
>CAZJYH010000873.1:0-2213 GCA_964549365.1 uncultured Alphaproteobacteria bacterium | reverse complement strand
GAGCGTGACGACGTACCGTATGGACATGGAGCTTGTCGGCGCGAACCCGTCGGCGGCCGTGGAGTCGGGCGAGGCGTACAGCGACGTCGCGAACTACTACCTGGCGCATTGCCCGCAGGGGATCACCGGGGTTCGGAGCTGTCGCTCGGTGACGTACAAGGAGATCTATCCGGGGATCGACCTGGTATACCGTGGCGTCGACGGCGCGATGAAGTACGACTTCGTGGTGCGCCCCGGCGGCCGAGTCTCGGACATCCGAATGCGATATGTCGGCGCGGATACGGTCGTGCAGACGGCGGACGGGCGCGTGGTTGTGCGCAACCCGATGGGGGAGATCACGGAGGGACGTCCGGTGGTCTGGAGCGAGAGCGGCGCGGCGTCGCAGATGAAGGTGGCGGCACGGTATCGAGTGGTGGGCGACGAAGTGAGGTTCGAGGTGGCCCGATACGACGGCGCGAAGGTGCTGGTGATCGATCCGACGCTGGCGTGGTCAACGTACCACGGCGGACCGTTGTACGACAATCAACTGTGCAACGGCGACCTGCATATGGGATTCAACAATAATATGGGGACGTCGGCGAACGACACGATGGCGGCGTTCATCGTGACGACGATGGGGTTCTCCTACCCAACGACGCCCGGTGTCGCGTTCGTGTCGAAGATCGGCGTGGTGTCCGACTACGATATCGCGGTTGCCTCGTTCTCGTTGACCGGGCGGCGGCTGTGGTCCACATATTTTGGTGGTACGCTCAACGATCAACCAACATGTGCGACTACCGATCGCCGTGGAGATGTCTACGTGGTGGGCGAGACTCAAAGCCCTGACGTATCGATCACGCCCGGAGCGTTCAATCCGACGTCGGCCGGCAAACTCACCGCCGGATTCATGGCGAAGTTCAACCGTCTCGGTCAACTGATGTGGTCCAGCTACTATGTCGGCGCGAGCCCGAACTGCGTGGCCGTCGATTCGTCCGAGAATGTGGTGATCGGGGGGATCGCCGATGCCAACATGGTTCCGACGGCCGGCGCCTATCAGATGGCACCGCCCGGATCGGGACAGACCAAGCCCTTCCTCTCCAAGTTCACAACTGCGGGCACCCAGATGTGGTGCACATTTTTCGGCGGAACACCGATTCCCACCCTCAACCATGCCGATGCAATGTGTGCGGTTGCGACCGACTCCTCAGGTTTCATCTACGCGTGCGGTGCCACTCGCCTCGCCGACTTCCCGACGCTCGGGGCTCCGTTCCGAACCTCACCCGCCGGTAACGGCGATGGGTGGCTGGCAAAGTTCTCGTCGAGCGGTGTGCCCGTCTGGAGTGGGTTGTTGGGGGGTGGGCAGTTCGACATCTGCACGGATATCGACATCGATCACCGGCGCAACATAGCCGTGTGCGGCAGCACGTTGAGCGCTGATTTCCCGGTAACGGCCGGTGTACATCAGACGACGTTTCGTGGCGGGCCTTCCGATGCATTCGTCGTGACGTTTGACTCCAGCGGTGCCCGACGTTGGGGAACGTATTTCGGCGGAACTGCCAGAGAGGAAGGAGTGTCGCTCCGTGGCGACGGTCTCTCCAATCTGTGGCTCGGGCTGATGACCAATTCGGCCGACCTGGCGGTAACACCGAAGGCGCTTCGCTCCACCGGGATTGGTAACGGCGATGCAGGTTTAGCAAAGCTTGATACGTCCGGGCGACTCCAGTATGCATCATATCACGGTGGGAGCGGTGTCGACGCGGTTGCGGCGCTTTACGTGAATCGCCTCGGTGTGCTTCTGAACGGCACCACGAATTCCGTCGATCTGCCGGCCGGTGGATTTCAGGTGCAGCCTGCCTCCGCGGGGTTCTCCGATCAGTACCTCGCGTTCTTCTGCGATCTCAACCCGATCGTTCGACCATCGGGGCCGACGCGATTTTGCGTCGGCGACTCGGTGGTGCTGTCGACATCGGATCCCTACGATCAATATCTCTGGTCCAACGGCGCAACCTCGCGATCGATCGTCGTGCGCCTGCCGGGTGACTACACCGTTACGGTAACCAATGGACAATGCACCGCAACGAGCCCCGCGATCACCGTCTCGCATTTCCCGATTCCGCAACGCCGTCTTTCGCCGCAGGGCCCGATCAAGTTCTGCGAAGGCGACAGCACCACGTTCACCATCGGCGGCGGCATGAAGAACTATCGCTGGAGCACCGGCGACACGACCGCCACGA
>CAZJYH010000872.1:0-2215 GCA_964549365.1 uncultured Alphaproteobacteria bacterium | reverse complement strand
TGCGTTATGCGTTATGCGTTATGCGTTATGCGTTATGCGAAGTTGTACGGTCGAGTATACAGCCACAATCCAATTGTTCCTGAGCGCATGACTCTGCACTCATAACGCTACACCCTTCACGCTCCTCCACTTTGTTTTTCCTCAGCGAACGCTTGCAAACTTACGATTTCTTCGTATGTTTGCCGTCACACTTAAGAAAACAAAGCAAATGCGCCTTTCGACCGATCTCGACGAAATCGACCTGCGGATCCTGCGGGAGATCCAGAAGGACTCCCGGCTCCAGCTCGGAGCGCTCGCCGAGATCGTCTCCCTCTCGGCGCCGGCGGTGGCCGAGCGGCTGCGCAAGCTGGTCGATCGCGGCGTCATCCTGCAGTTCACCGCCCTGCTTGCACCGGCCGCGCTCGCGCTGGATATCACGGCGTTCATCCAGGTGCGGGTGGACTCCTCCACGCACTACCCGAAGTTTCTCGCGAAGGCGATCGCGCACGAAGCGATCATGGAGTGCCACGCGATCACCGGCGACGCCTCGCACATCCTCAAGATCCGTACGCGCAACACCGGGACGCTGGAGACGCTGCTCGGCGAGATTCAACGATGGCCCGGCGTGATCGGCACGCGCACCAGCCTGGTGCTGTCGACCCACAAGGAGCAGTGCGGGCTTCCGTTCGCGCACGTGGAGGAAGTGATCGCCGAAGGGCGGCAGGGGAAAAAGTAGATGAGATGCCGGACCGGGCCACAAGCCCGGGCGCCGCGCGCAAGGCCGCGTGCGAGGCGATCTCAAACATAGGGAATCGCAAACAGACGGATTCTATCAATCCATTACACAGACACTCTCTAAGGAGCAGCAGACCGATGGCGATGACGAAACAGGATGTCCTGAACCTTGCCGCCGAACAGAACGTGCAGTTTGTCAACCTGCAGTTCACCGACATTGTCGGCACGTTGAAGGCGGTCACGATCCCGGTGTGGAAGCTCGAGGACGCGATCGAGCAGAACGTGTGGTTCGATGGATCGTCGATCGAGGGATTCACCCGAATCCATGAGAGCGACATGTTCCTGAAGCTTGATCTCGACACGTTCGCGGTGATCCCGTGGACAAAGAACTCACAGTCCGGCACCCGTGCCCGCATCATCTGCGATGTGTACATGCCGGACGGCTCGCCGTTCGAGGGGGATCCGCGCGGCATCCTCAAGCGCCAGCTGGAGCGCGCCAAGGCGATGGGCTACGTCTTCAACGTCGGGCCGGAGCTGGAGTTCTTCCTCTTCAAGCGCAACGCCGAGGGGAAGCTGGCGCCGCTGCCGCACGACGAGGCGGGCTACTTCGATCAGACCACCGACGCGGCCACGGAGATCCGTCAGGAGATGACCTTCGCGCTGCAGGCTTTCGGCATCGACGTTGAGGCGCTGCACCACGAGGTGGCCGTCGGGCAGCACGAGATCGACTTCCGCTACTGCGACGCGCTCGCCGGCGCCGACGCATCGGTGACGCTTCGCTACGCGTTGAAGTCCGTCGCGCTGCAGCATGGGCTGCACGCCACGTTCATGCCGAAGCCGATCGCCGGCATCAACGGCAGCGGCATGCACGTGCATCAGAGCATCGTCACCACCGACGGCAAGAACGTGATGTTCGACAAGGACGGCCTCTACTCGCTGTCGAGTTTCGCGCAGAGCTTCATCGCCGGGCAGATGCACCACATCAAGGCGTTGAACGCGATCATCAACCCGACGGTGAACAGCTACAAGCGTCTGGTGGTCGGCTACGAGGCGCCGGTGAACGTCGCGTGGGGCCAGCGGAATCGTTCGGTGTTGATCCGCGTGCCGCGTTACACGCCGGGACGTGAGAAGGCGGTGCGCGTGGAGATCCGGTGTCCGGATCCCGCGGCCAACCCGTACCTCGCATTCGCCGCGCTGCTGGCGGCCGGCCTGGACGGCGTCGAGAAGAACATGACGCCGCCGGCCCCGGTGGAGGACGATATCTTCGAGATGACCACGCACGAGGTTGCCGAGCGCGGCATCGGCTCGGTTGCCGCCAACCTGAAGGAGGCGCTCGACGCGCTCGCCGTCGACGACGTGGTGCGCGGCGCGATCGGTGAGTTCAGCTTCGCGAAGTTCTACGAGGCGAAGATGCAGGAGTGGGACAGCTACCGCATCGCCGTCTCGCAGTGGGAGCTGGACCGCTATATGGAAATACACTAGGAGAAGTCTGAAGGCAGAA
>CAZJYH010000871.1:0-2215 GCA_964549365.1 uncultured Alphaproteobacteria bacterium | reverse complement strand
GTACTTCGCGGGGACGACGGACTCCATGCTTCGGATCCCGTTGCGCGGGGCGAGCGCTCTGCTGCCGATCGAGTATGGCCCGACGAAGGGGATGTTCGAGATCGACTTCGGCCGCGTGCGCCTCGGAGACCGACGCGACAGCACGTTCACGGCGAAGAACATGACGACCGCGCCGTTGACGATCGACGATCTGGCCTCGACGCTTCCGGCGGAGATGCTGCTTCTCTCCCCCGTCGGAGGCTTCCAGATGCTTCCGGATCAGCCCGTGACGATCACGGTGCGCTTCGCCCCGGCGGCGATCGGCGCGCGCGTCGGTTACACGAAGTTCCGCAACGGCGCCATGGTCGACAGCTCGTTCCGACTGATCGGCGCCGGCGTGGACGACGCGCTGCGTCCGGAGGTCGCGGCGGTGGACTTCGGCACCCATGCCGCGGCGACACAGGCGGACACGTCCGTGATCGTCGTCAACACGCCGACGCCGGCATTGCCGTTGCAGTTTCTGGATGGGGCAACGATCGACGCGGTGGAGATCGTCGCCGGCGCCGCGCACTTCCAGCGCCTCTTCGCGCCGGGCACAGTGGCGGCCGACGGCCGCGACTCGATCGGGCTCCGTTTCCTGGCGTTCGGTTCGGCCGTGCAGTACAACGGCACGGCGCGTGTGTACTTCGATAAGCCAAACGTAGGCCCCGGGGCCTCGCGCGATTCGTTCGACATCCAACTGACCGGCCGCGTGGCGGGGGATGTGCTGATGGTGCGCACCGGGCTCGGAGCGAGCCGCGCGGCGAGCCCGGGCGACACGGTCCGCTATCCGATCATCCTGGAGGGGGACCTGGCGAAAGCGGCGTTCGACACGCTGGATGTGGTGATCGGATTCCGCAAGACGATGCTGAAGCCGGTGGATGTCATCACAGCTCAAAGCGGACTGACGGCCGCGCTGGCGCCGCTTTCGAACGAGGCCACGACGAACGGGCGAGCGGAGATTCGGTTCATCAACCCGAACGGAATCGCCGCCGGGACGCTCGGCGATGTGGCCTTCTCGGTGATGCTCGGCGACTCGATGGAGACGATGGTGCGATTCGATTCGATCGGCGCGTTCGCCCGCCCCGATGTGATCTTCACGACGGACTCGGCGCGGTTCGCGATCACGGAGTTCTGCGACGCTCGTGGGCGGTTGATCCGGTTCGATTCGGCGCTGACGATCGTCACGAAGCCGAATCCGGCCGGGCGGCGAGCCAACCTGAGCTTCACACTCCCGGCGCTGGCCCCCACACGGTTGAGCGTGTTCAATTCCGCCGGTGTCGAGGTGGCGCGCCTCGTCGACGGCGTTCGCGGGCCGGGGTATTACATCGCTCAGTTCGATGCGACCGATCTGGCGGCGGGCGCGTATTTCTGCGTGCTCACAGCCGGCCGATTCACGAAGACACTCACTCTGCAGATCCTCGAATGATGTTCGGAATGATCCTCGATAGAGCACGCACGGTGGTAGCGGCGGCGCTGACGATCGGCGCGGGGGCCGCCGCGGTGGCACAGGAGCGTCCGGCGCCGCGAGGCCCGTACTGGGAGGTCTCACTGCAGCCGGTGGCGGTGATGACGCTGCCGACCGGGACGCTCGCATCGATACGCGGGAGCGTCCCCTGCTCGCCGGATCTCACCGGCGCCACGAGCGTGAACGCCGGATTCGGCGTGCACCTCGGGTACGTCCTTAACGACGAGCCGGGCGCGGTGGGCATCAGGCTGCGCGCGGCCTTTCTGGCGATCGGGTACGACGACCTCTCCTCGGCCTTCAGCGCTTCGACCGGGCGCGCGTACGATGCGTTCGACGCCGTCAACGGGGCCTATCGCGAAGTCAACACGGAGCACCGCGTGCAGTTCGATCTGGGCGCGCTCCGTCTGGCGCCGGCGGTGGATATCGCGTTCGGCGACAACCTGCACGCGCAGGCCTGGTTCCCGAGCATCTGCCTGACCACCGCGGCGAGCAGTCGAGAGACGGAAACGGTGCTGTCTCCCGCCAACGCAACGTTTCTTGATCACACGCAGGAGCGGGAGATCGCCGAGGGGACCGGAACGATCACCGAGAAGAAGCTGCGCATCGGCGCCGGCGTGGCGGTAGCCTATCGTCTGCCGCTCGGGAGCCGCCTCTTCTTCGAGCCGAACATCGGCGTGGACCTGGGCCTCACCTCGATCCAGCCGAACTGGTCGCCGCTGCTCGTGCGCG
>CAZJYH010000870.1:0-2228 GCA_964549365.1 uncultured Alphaproteobacteria bacterium | reverse complement strand
CTCGCCGATCTCGAGACGCTGACCGGCAACAAGCGCACGATTCGCGACAACAACGAGGAGTACACCTTCGCGGACGGCCGCCGCGTGTACGTGCTGGCCCAGGGACGCCTCGTGAACCTTGCCGCCGCCGAGGGGCATCCGTCGGAGGTGATGGACATGTCGTTCGCCAACCAGTTCATGTCGCAGATCCGTCTGGCCGAGATGCACAAGAGCGGCGAGAGGTGGGAGAACAAGGTGTACGATATCCCGGCCGAACAGGACCAGGAGATCGCGAAGGTGAAGCTGACGACGGAGCAGATCGAGTACATGGACGACTACTCCGCCGGAACCTGAGGCAGGTCTCGACGATCGAGCAGAAACAATGCGGGGTTCCGAAGATGTTCGGAACCCCGCGTTCGTTCAGTGCGCCCGCTGCGCTCAGGTAAGGCGCTTGCCGTTGTCCAACATGTAGTTGAAGCCGCGGTACAGCGCATACACGATCACGCCGCCGATGACGATGGGGATGAGCCATCCGATCAGTGAGAACGTGATGGAAATGAGTGCGAAGACGATCCTCACAAGGACGACACCTACGACGATCGCCAGAACGAGCGCCAAGATTTTCTTCCCTGACATTATTTTCTCCTGCGATTGTGTGAAAGCCGAACAGTACCTGTTCGCGTGCGCACCCGGAACCGGTCGGACTGATTCATCGTTTCCTACCGGGAATCTCACGATCCCGGGTTCTTCATTGCGGATGCGTCTCGGGTGCGGTACGGAGGTCACCGCCGTTGGTTGCATCGCGCCGTTGGATGATACGGGGGAATGTACGCAACTTCAGATCCAAGATGAACGAATCAGCCCTCCCCTCTCGTGTTGGTGATGCCCAGCAAAGTGTGCGCCGCCGCGCCGCGCTCATCTCGCTTGTGATCGGCATCCTGATGTTCGTGATGAAGACCGGGGCGTATTTCATCACGAATTCCGCGGCCATCCTGTCCGATGCGATGGAGTCGGTGGTGCACGTGATCGCGACGAGCGTTGCGTTTTACAGCATCCTCCTGATCGCGCGTCCGGCCGATCCGAAACATCCGTACGGGTACGGCAAGGCCGAATATTTCTCGGCGGGCGTGGAGGGATCGCTCATCGTGATCGCGGCGATCGCCATCTGCTACGCGGCCGTGCAGGATCTGATCCTCGGCAGTCGGCTGAAGTCGCTCGACGTTGGCGCGTGGTTCACCGGCGCCGCCGGCGCGATCAACCTTGCGCTCGGGTTCTTCCTGATCCGCACGGGAAAGGCCACCAAGTCGCTGGTGCTGGTGGCCGACGGCAAGCATGTGCTCACCGACAGCTACACGTCGATCGGCGTGCTGGTTGGGGTGATCCTCGTGCAGATCACCGGACTGACGGTGCTCGACCCGCTCTTCGCGATCGCCGTGGCGCTGAACATCATTCTGACCGGCTACAAGCTGGTGGCCGAGTCCGTGCGCGGGCTGATGAACACGGCCGATCAGGAGACGCTGGAGCGGACGTTGGCGGTGCTGAACCGCATTCGCATGCCGGACGTGATCGACGTGCATCGCCTTCGAGCATGGCGCGCCGGTGAGAAGCGGTTCATCGACTTCCACCTGATGCTGCCGTACTATCTGCGGCTGAAGCGGGTGCACGAGATTCAGGACGAGCTGTACGCGGAGATCCGGCGGGAGTTCGACGGGCAGGCCGAGATCATGGTGCATCTCGATCCGTGCCGTGCCGCGTATTGCACGGTCTGCCGGGAGCCGGAGTGCCCCGTGCGCGCGCACGAGCCGGTGGAGTTGCGCGAGTTCACGCTGGCCGGAGTGCAGGCGGCGCCGATGTTCGGGGAGGCCGACCATCACGATTGATGCGCGCTTACAATCGCGAACAGAAATCGTTTGCGCACCCTTGGAGCACGGTCTATATTTGCAATCCCTCTTCTTCGAGTGCGGCTTCTGAAGGAAAAAGGGCGCTTAGCTCAGCTGGTTCAGAGCGTCTCGCTTACACCGAGAAGGTCGGGGGTTCGAACCCCTCAGCGCCCACTCCGGTCCGGGATGTGGCTCCCCGCGAGCGCGTTCGGATCGCATGCATGAGGAGCTCGGGATGTTCGAGGGGAGATGATGGGAGGCGCGGCAAACGCGAGCGGCATTTGTACGGCGGAGTAGCTCAGTCGGTTAGAGCAATGGAATCATAATCCATGTGTCGGGGGTTCGAATCCCTCCTCCGCTACCATCTGA
>CAZJYH010000869.1:0-2231 GCA_964549365.1 uncultured Alphaproteobacteria bacterium | reverse complement strand
GCGACGGATCTGTACATCGGCGGAACGATCGGACCCGGCGGAGAGTTGTCGGGGAATCTGGTGCTGCGCGCCTCCGGCGATCCCTCGATCGGTCGCAACTTCGGAGTCGATCCACGCGAGCTGATCGCATCCTGGGCGCGACGCCTGGACTCGCTCGGCATTCGCTCGGTGCAGAACGTTCTGGTGGACGCCTCCTACTTCGACGACATCCCCTACGCGCCCGGCTGGGCCTGGGACGACGAGTCATTCGGTTTCAACGCGCAGATCAGCGCCGCGGCGGTGTACGAAAACAGCGTCGAGGTGACCGTTCGCCCGGGCGCCACGCCCGGCGCTCCGGTCTCGATCGACATCTCCCCCTCCACCGCGTACGTCACGCTGAAGGTGACCGCCACGACGTCGCGCAGCGACTCGGCATCGACGCTCGACATCCGGCGTGAGCGCGGCAGCGACGTCATCACCGTGGGAGGCAATATCGGAGCCGGCTCCGAGCCCTACGTGGAGCACGTCAGCGTGGAGCGCCCGGCACGCTTCTTCGCGGCCCTCATCAAGGAACAACTGGAGCGCCTGGGCGTGGTGGTGCACGGCGACGCGTACGACGCGGTGGATTATCCCGAGCGTTTCACGTACGGGTCGCTGAACAAGATCGCGACGCATCTGTCGCCGCCGCTGCGCGATATCGTGGCGGCAACGAACAAGCAGAGCCTGAACCTGGCCGCGGAGATGCTGCTGAAGAAACTCGGACGCGACGCCGCGGGCGTCGGGAGCACGGCGGCCGGATTGGACGTGGTGCGGAAGCTGCTCGGTGACGTTCGGGTGGACATCGAACACATACGCTTGTATGATGGATCGGGTTTGTCGCGTCAAGACATGATAGCCCCCGCGGACATGACCGCTCTGCTGCGGTGGGCCTACGGCAGCACGATCGCGCGCGAGTTCATGGCCTCGCTGGCCGTTGCCGGGCGCGACGGCACGCTCACGAACCGTATGCGCGGCTCGCTGGCCGAGAACAATGTGATCGGCAAGACCGGATTCCTGAGCGGAATCCGAGCGCTCAGCGGCTACGCTCGTACCCGCGACGGCGAATGGCTTGCCTTCTGCCTGGTGCTGAACAATTACTCCGTCCCGACCAGCGTTGTCAATACGGCGCAGGACCTGATCGCCATGCGTCTTGCCAGCTTTTCGCGGAAGGGATGATGACCTCACCGCGGGCGCCGAACGTCGGCGGTGAGCGGGTGCGCCCGGAGCCGGAATGGTTCGCGTTGCGTGGCCCGAACGCGCACGCCGACGCATGTACATGAGAAGAATGAGAAATGCAGTTGTTCAACATATAACCAACCTCGTCCCATGAGAACCCTCGCTTACCGAATACCGTTCGTGGCCGTATGCCTGCTGCTGGGCTGGCACTCACTCGCCGCGCAGCAGATCCCGTATCAGACCGAGGAGGCGGGCATGACGCCGAAGAAGCGCGAGTTGTACTTCTACAACATGCGCGCATATCCGTTCGGCCGCATCCCGCAGAACGCCCGGCAGGACGCGATCCTCCAGGCCGACGCGAAGATGCACCCGCTGGCCCGCCCGAACCGCGCGCTGCAGGCGGTGAGCCGGTGGACGCCGGTCGGCCCGTTCAACGTCGGCGGGCGCGTCAACTCCATCGCCTGCCATCCCACCGACGGCAAGACGCTCTGGATCGGCGCGGCCGACGGAGGCGTCTGGAAGTCCTCCGATCGCGGAGCCACATGGAAGCCGATCATGGACAACGAGAACGCCATCTCGATGGGAGCGATAGCGGTGGACCCGAGGAACACGGACGTGCTCTATGCCGGCACGGGTGAGATGAGCTCCAACATCGATGCGTACACCGGGGCGGGGATCCTCAAGACGGTGGACGGCGGCCAGACCTGGCGCACGGTCGGCCTGACGAACGTCGGCGCATTCTCGGCCATCGTGGTGCATCCGAAGAACAGCAATCTCATCTACGCGGGCGCAACGAAGAACAACAGCGGGCTGTACCGTTCAACCGATGCGGGCAACACCTGGAAGCGCCTCTTCACCGAGTCCGTCTCGGACGTCACTGTCAACCCGGACAACGAGGCCCAGCTCTGGGTCGGGACGTTGGGGAAGGGCGTCTACCGCTCCGACAACAGCGGCAACACGTTGACGCTGAAGAATTCCGGGATCGGCGTCGGCGGGCCCGACCTGTGGACCTTCACAGCCGTCGGCCCAGGGCAGAC
>CAZJYH010000868.1:0-2233 GCA_964549365.1 uncultured Alphaproteobacteria bacterium | reverse complement strand
GCTACTCGAAGCTGTCGGGCGCCCCGACGTCGTTGCCGCCGAGCGGCGCGGCCGGCGGTGACCTGACCGGCACGTACCCGAACCCGGTCATCGCGGCCAACGCGGTGACCTCGGCGAAGATCGCCGACGGCACGATCACCAACGCCGACGTCTCGGCCGCGGCAGCGATCGCGTACTCGAAGCTGAACCTGTCGGGCTCGATTCAGGGTGCCGATATCGCCGCCGGCACGTTCACGACGACGAACGCGCATCACGCGATCGGCAACAACGACAACACCGCGCGTGAGCTTCGCATGCTGGAGCCGAGCGGCTCGGGTGTGAACTACACCGCGTTCAAGGCGCAGGCACAGGCGGGGGATCTCACCTATACGCTTCCGAACGCTGCGCCGACGGCTGCGAATCAGGTGCTGCAGGTGCAGGCGGTTGCCGGTAACAACGCCACGCTCTCGTGGGGGACGATCGGCGGCGGCGCCATCCTCTTCGCTCGTACGGGAGTTATCGCGAATGCCGGAAACACGTCCTACAATGTTGTCGGTGCCGACGATATCGTCGGTGTCGACATGTCGGCCGGAACCAACTTCACGGTCAATCTCCAGCCTGCAACCACGGCCGGCGAAATCCTGATCATCAAGATCGAGAAGTACAACAACGCGCTGCTTCCGGTGTTGACGATTCAGCCGAACGGTACCGATAAGATCGACGGCAACAACAACCTCGCGTTCGGCAATGCGGGGGGCAATCGCCGTCTGTACTCCGACGGTGCGGGTAACTGGTACGCCTGGTAACAGGTCGGAGATGTGAGCCGTACGGTTCACAGCGTTTGAATTATGATCATGGAGAAGGGGCATCCGCAGTGCGGGTGCCCCTTCATCGTAATGGGATATGCAGGCTCTTCTCCCGCACTGTTGTCAAAAAAAAACGCTGAACATTTGTGGTGTAGTTAGTATGTTTGTTCCCTCCCGTATTGAAATTGCCGGGTTCGCGGTCCAGCGCTCGGTAACTGTCAAAGGTCCCTCGCGGTTACGGTGCTATCATGGTCTCCCACCAACAACGCACTCGCTTGCTGCTCATCAATACATCGAGGTTTACCATGAAATTTCCACGTACGTGCTGCACGATCGTGCTGTTCGGCATGTTTGCGGCCGTGTCGGCATTTGCCCAGATGCCGCGGACAGTATCCTATCAGGGAATTCTGACCACACCCGGAGGGCTGCCCATACCCGACGGCAATCAAACCGTCACGATCAAGATCTACGATCAGGAGACCGGCGGTACGGCGCTCTTCAGCGAGACGCAGACGGTTGGTGTGGTGCGGGGGCTGTTCAATTTTATTATCGGTGCTACACAGTCCGGTGGGATCGCGACCAACGTTCGCTTCGACCGCCAGTACTGGATCGGCGTGGCAATCGGATCCGGGCCGGAGTTCACGCCGCGCCCACAGCTCACCTCCTCGCCGTACGCGTTCAACGCGATGAATGCCGACAGCGCGCGCAACGTCGGGCCGAACTCGATCGGCACGGCGCAATTGCGCGACGGGGCCGTTACCGCGCTGAAGTTGAACACATCCGGGACAAATGTGGGTGACGTCCTTTCCTCGAATGGTGGCTCCGCCGAATGGAAGCCGCTCGGCGGGATCGTCGTGACGAGCCTCAATGGAATGAAGGGGGATCTCGAAGTGCTCGGTGGCACCAACATTCAAGTGACCAAGAATCCCGGGACCGGAAAGATCACCGTCACGTCGCTCAACGTCGGCACGATCAATACGGTCGTCAACAACGACGGCGCGATCGTGGTCACCGAACCGAACGGACCGACCGTCACGCTGAACGTGGCCGATCAAGGGGTGAAGACCGGGATGATCGCCGACGGCGCGATCACGACGCTCAAGCTCGCCAACGGCGCGGTCACCAACGGCAAGATCGTCGGCGACGCGATCACGACGGACAAGATCGCCGACGGGCAGGTGTTCCTGGCCGATCTGGCCGACAACTCCGTCAGCTCCGCGAAGATCATCGACGGCACCGTCAACACCGTCGACCTGGCCGACAGCTCGGTCACGTCGCTGAAGATTCGTGACGGCGAGGTGCAGACGCAGGATCTCGCCGACCAGGGCGTAACTAATGCCAAGCTCGGTCCGAACGCGGTCACTACCGACAAGATCACCGACGGCACGATCGTGAACGCGGATGTGAGCCCGACGGCGGCGATTGCATATGGGAAGTTGGCGCTCGGC
>CAZJYH010000867.1:0-2234 GCA_964549365.1 uncultured Alphaproteobacteria bacterium | reverse complement strand
AATCGGCGCGCGCCACGAACCGGATCGTGCGGCAGACGGTGCGGCTGCGCGAGATCGTCGACGACCTGCTGTCGGTGGCCCGCACGGAGGCGCTCACGCGGGTCAGCGCGGACATGGGGCTGCTCGTCTCGTCGATGGTGCACGACTATGCCGACAAT
The DNA here is from genome assembly GCA_964549365.1 of uncultured Alphaproteobacteria bacterium. Taxonomy (GTDB): domain Bacteria; phylum Bacteroidota; class Ignavibacteria; order OLB7; family OLB7; genus JAFDZV01. Next base: position 2,076 of record CAZJYH010000867.1, on the reverse strand, counting down.
CTCCCGGCGAACATCGCGATCAGGCTGGAGCTGGCCGGAACCGACTATCACTGCCGCGTCGACGTGTCGCAGTTGACCGTGGCGCTGCGGAACCTCATCGACAACGCAGCCCAGGCGATCGGCTCGCGCGAGGAAGGATTCCTCCGAATCAATCTCTCAGAAAACACGAAGTGCATCACCGTAGTCGTCGAAGATAACGGCGTCGGCATGAGTCGCGAGACGCTCACGAAACTGTTCCAGCCATTCTACACCGAGCGCGCGGGAGGCTCCGGCATCGGAACGGTGATCATCAAGCGCGTGATCGAGGCGCACGGCGGCACCATCCATGTGGAGAGCGAGCGCGGCAAGGGAACCCGGTTCACGGTGACGATTCCAAGAGGCACGGGAAGCGGGGAGCGTTCAGCGTGATGCGTTCAGCGTGAAGGCGCGTGGCAGGTTCATAGTGCCGGGGGCAAGTGCCAAGTGCCACGTTCAAAGTGCCAAGTGCCACGTTCAACGTGCCGGGTTGTGTGAAGGTGAACACGCGCCAAGTTCAACGTGCCAAGTGCCACGTTCAACGTGCCGGGTTGTGTGGATGTGAACACGCGCCAAGTTCAACGTGCCAAGTGCCACGTTCAACGTGCCGGGTTGTGTGGAGGTGAATACGCGCCAAGTTCAACGCGCCGCCACGAGGCGCATCTCGGCTCTGTAAGACCTGTATCGTCGAGACTCCTCACTGCGTTCGGAGTGACATCACCTGCGTTGCAGAGCATGACGGCAACCGATGAGATAATGCAACAGCCTGCCAAGCACCAGGAACCAAGAACCAAGAACTAAGAACCAGGCATCCATGCCCACGCTCCCCGAAACCATGCACTCCTTTTCTCGACCGACATGAACCTCCAGAAGTTCACACTGAAATCGCAGGAAGCCCTGCAGACCGCGCAGGAGATCGCCGGCGGCCACTCGAACCAGCAGATCGAACCCGTGCACATCCTGGCGGCGATGCTTCAGGACTCGGCCGGGATCGTCACGCCGATGCTGTTGAAGATCGGCGCCAACGTCAACTATCTGAAGCAGAAGGTGGACGAGACGATCGCCGCGCTCCCGAAGGTATCCGGGACCACCGGCAATCACTACCTCTCGCAGGACACCTCGCGCATGCTGGAGGCCGCGCTGAAGCTGGCCTCGAAGATGGGGGACGAATACGTCTCCACCGAACATCTGCTGCTTGCGATGAGCGACGAGACCAATACACCGGCCGGCGGGCTGCTGCGCGATCAAGGGGTGAACAAGACAACGGTGGAGAAGGTGCTGAAGGACGTGCGCGGCTCCGGGCACGTCACCGATCAGAACCCCGAGGACAAGTATCAGGCGCTCACCCGCTACGGCCGGAACCTGAACGACCTTGCGCGCAAGGGGAAGATGGATCCGGTGATCGGGCGCGAGGATGAGATCCGCCGGGTGATGCAGGTGTTGATGCGGCGCACGAAGAACAATCCGGTGCTGATCGGCGAGCCGGGCGTCGGAAAGACGGCGATCGCCGAGGGGATCGCGATCCGAATCGTGCAGGGGGATGTGCCGGAGGGGCTGCGCACGAAGCAGATCGTGGCGCTCGACATGGGGGCGCTCGTTGCGGGAACCAGCTTCCGCGGACAGTTCGAGGAGCGCCTCAAGGCGATCGTGAAGGAGGTGGCCGATTCCAACGGCGAGATCATCCTCTTCATCGACGAGCTGCACACGCTGGTCGGCGCCGGAGCCGCGCAGGGCGCCGTCGACGCGGCCAACATCCTGAAGCCCGCGCTCGCGCGCGGTGAACTGCGCACGATCGGCGCGACGACGCTGGACGAATACCGCAAGCACATCGAGAAGGATCCCGCGCTGGAGCGCCGATTCCAGCCGGTGCTCGTCCCGGAGCCGTCGGTGGAGGACACGATCTCCATCCTGCGCGGCCTGAAGGAGCGCTACGAGGTACACCACGGCGTGCGCATCACCGACAGCGCCATCGTTGCCGCCTCGCAGCTCTCCGATCGGTACATCAGCGACCGGTTCCTGCCGGACAAGGCGATCGACCTGGTGGACGAGGCCGCATCGCGC
>CAZJYH010000866.1:0-2237 GCA_964549365.1 uncultured Alphaproteobacteria bacterium | reverse complement strand
TCACCGCCTGCGGTATGCAGGCGAGCATGAACGGCTGCCACGGGGAAGGGTTGCACCCCCTGATGAAGAGTGCGGGCTGCACGAGGAAATTGAACGCGACCTCGTTGCAGCCGGAGGTCAGCGTGACGTCGGTCTTGATCAGGTAGAGCTGGCTGGGATCGAGGGCACCGATAAGGTTCGGGCTCTTCGTGAAGCCCGCAACGACGTACCCCTCGGTCTCATCCTTGCAGAACAGATCGCGCCGGCACACATCCACGGACCATCCCCAATCCTCGCCGTCACCCCCGTAGGCCATGCCGCCGCCGACCGGCGCCATCGTCCCACACGCAAAGCGCTGCAGGAAGGCGTTCAACGGCGCAACCACCGCGTTCCCCCAGTCGGTGTAGCCGGTAACGATCACGTTGCCGCCGCCGGAGGCCGGGAATGCATCCTCCTTCAGGTCCAGCCCACCGTCGCGATGCATCATCGCGTCGCCGGCATACTGGTCGGCAACGAACACGCACGGGTCGGCGCCGGTCTGCAACATCTCCACCTCGTCGACGCCGCCTGTTCCGGGGCGGCTCTTCGAGATGCCGGTGATCACCAGATCGCCCGGATTGTTCCCCTGGCGCAGTTCGATGATCGCGCGCCCCTCGTCATCGAGCGGGCCACCGTAGGTGGCGGAGTTCTGCGGCGGCAGGCCGATGGCGCCGGTGTTGCCGTTGACGCGAAGCACCCACGTATCGTAGCCGCCAGCCCCCCAGGAGTTCGTCCCGCCGGTGGCAACGATGTCCGTTGCGCCCGGCGGCACGGCTATCGCGATCGGATTCACGCGCGTCTCGAAGACGCCGTACAGATAATCGTCGTTCGGCCCGCCGTACTGCTGGTTCCAGATGAGGTTCAGCAGATTGTCGACGCGCATGATGAACCCATCACGGATGCCGGGGAGCTGCAGATTGGTAGTGGAGCCGGTTACGATAAGATCACCGGCACGGGTGTTGATGTTGTCGCCGTTCTTCGCCTCCACCAGGTTCCACGCGATCTCGTCGGAGTTCGGCAGGCCGTACGTCCGCACGGCCACCACTCCGCCGGCATTGTTCAGACGCAGCACGAACGCGTCGCGCGAAAAGCCGCATCCTGTGGGATTCTTCACCACGCCGCAGATCGCGAGGTCACCGTTGCAGCACTCGACGACGTCGAGCGCGGAGTCGCTGGTGCCGATCGCGTAGTAATTCGTCCATCCAGGACCACCGTTGGCGGCGGTGTAGACCACGTAGATGCGCGACGGACCGCACGGAAGCCCGGTGCTGAACGTTTCGCCGACCGCCACATAGCCGCCGTTGCGGAGCTGCGTCACACCGGCGCGCCCCGCCTCGTCGCACTGCGGGCCGCCGTACACCCATTGAAACCGCTGCGCGCTCAGCTCGACGGCTCCTACCAGAAGCAGCGTCACGGCCACCGCGAAGGCGGCGGTGCATCTCACTCGAATTGTGGAACTCATGGCATAATCTCCTCGATTGGTTGTGAACCGGCCGCCCTGAACAACCGCGTGCACCGTCGACTGCGTGAAGCCCATGCAGCGGCCTCTCCTCCGCATGTGGAATGTGCGGAGTGGCCTGACGAACGCGAACGACTCGGAACGGTCGTGAATTGAACGTTGCTGGAGAGAGATTGCTGTGGGGATCGAACCATGATCATCACAACGGCGCCGCGCCGCGTCGATATGAGATCCGGGAACAACTTCGCACACCCGCACGAATCCTGTCAGTACATGTTTGGGTACCCTCGTGGGGCTTCGTACGAAAACGCGGCGCGCGGGTTGACTCCCACGCGCCGCTACGAGTATTCGTCCGATACGCTCGCCCGCTCAGTTCGGTGTGGCATGCCACACGGCCTTCAGTGCGTACGAGCCCGCCTCGGCGTCGTCATCGTGCACCTTCAACGATGTGCTGGTCAGCTCGTCGATCACCCAATTATTGTGCGGTGTGTAGCCGGTGATGATGAGCGCCCTCTTGTCGTCGCTGAACTTCCACGTGCCGCTCTGCATTTTGCCGTTCGCGAGCGGACCGCTCACGGTGCCGTCGGCCTTGAACGTGGAGGTGGTCACGTGAAGCTCGGAAGCATCGGAGCCGTTCAACGTGAAGAGCGTGGTGCGCCAGGGTTTGGCGGTGAGGATCGCTGCCTTGTCGGAGGAGGTTCCCGGGTCGGTCGTCGAGTCCTTACATGAGAAGAGGATCAACGCCATGGCAAGTGCAGGC
>CAZJYH010000865.1:1424-2238 GCA_964549365.1 uncultured Alphaproteobacteria bacterium | reverse complement strand
TCAGCCCGTCGTTGCCGCCGTTCAGGTTGATCAGCACCAGGATGCGATCGGTTGCGCCCGCCGAGCGGGTGAAGAGGTATTGGTTGAGCGGGCGCGCGAACATCCCGGAGGATGCCAGCGGAAGCAGGGCGCCCGCCTGAACCGCACGCTTGAGAAAGTTTCTACGCAGCATAACTGTATTGACCTCGGTTCTGATTGTTGTTCCCATCTGCTTCGATCGATCGCCGAACGCGTTCGGCGCCCACGGCAGCGTGCGCGCTACATGAGCTGGTATTCCGCCAGGCTCATGATGCTCACCATGCAGGCGCGTATGCGCGGCCCGGCGTTCGGCGCGTCGGGGTCCCACTCATACGGCTGTCCGCCGCCGAGAAGCTCGTCGAGCAGCGGTGCGCGCATCCCACTGGTGATCGCCAACGGCAGCATCATCTCCAGCAGATGGTCCAACATCTTGTTGACGTCGGTCTTCGCGTCCGGCAGCGTCTTGACGAACGCCACGGGATCGAACGCGTATTTGAACGAGGTGCCGATCGGGTCGGCCCAGAACTGTGCGTAGCGGATTCTGAGCGGCACCGTGGCGCTCGAAATCCATGTGTGCCCACCGGGCCATCCCTTCACGTTCGGTGGGTTCAACAGCGTCTGCGACAGATACGCCATCGTCGTCACGGGGTCGTGCGTCTCCGGCTGCGTGGGGTTCGTGTATGCCCGCGAGCGGTAGCTCGGGTTTGCCGGGTCGTCGGACGGCCTCGCCATGCCGAGCTGATGGATCGCTCCGTCGTGAACCTGCCGGGACCGCCTGGCGCGTTCTTGGACCGCC
>CAZJYH010000865.1:0-1414 GCA_964549365.1 uncultured Alphaproteobacteria bacterium | reverse complement strand
ATCGCTCCAATCATGAAGTCCACCGGGCTCTTGATCTTGGCGCCGAACACGTTTTCGTCGAAGAAGTGCTCGCTCAGAAGCAGTTGGCGCAGCACGGCTCCGATTTTCCAATCGTTCGCAACGAGCGTGTCGGCCATCCCCGCAACGATCGCCATGTCCGGCACGTCGTGCACGAAGTGGGCGTAGAGCTTGGAGCAGATGAACACGGCGGCGCGCTTCTTGCCGACGTCCGGATCGTCGAGGCTGAAGATGAGGTCGATCGCATCCTGATCGCCGTGCCCGCCGACGCCGAAGTTGCCGGTGGCTCCCAGGAGCGTCTTGTTGCCGCTGTCGAAGCGGGCCTGCTTGAAGGAGACGCTTCCGTCCGGGTTGACGAGCCAGCCGGTGAGCGCGCGGGCAAGCTCCACGATGTCGCGCTCGGTGTAGTGCGGCGTGCCGTTGGAGTAGGCCCCCGCGCCCAGCGTGAAGAGCTCCACCAGCTCGCGTCCGTAGTTCTCGTTCGGATTCCCGGCCTTGCTGGCCGTGCCGTCGAGATAGATGAGCATCGCCGCATCCACGGTCACCTTCTTCGTCAGCTCGCGGAAGTCGCCGAAGGCATATTGCCGGAACAGCTGATTCTGCCGGTGTTGCAGGTGGGGCGTCTCCACCTTGATGAATTCGCTGACGAAGTGATTGTGCCAGAAGAGCACCATCTTCTCGCGGAACATCACCGCCGGCTGGGCCATCAGCCTGGTCCACCACTCCTGCATGTCGCGCGCGTTGTCGTAGTACTGATTTCGCTGGGCCTGTGACGAGGGGGGATACGACGGCGTTTCGCTCACCCATGGTTTCGTGAACGGTGCATCGGCCCCGGCGCCCAGCATGATATCGACGATCGCGCCCGGCGTCATTGCCAGCGCGCCCTGCAGCTCCTGCCACGTGAACCCGTATCCAAGGCGCCGCAGCAGGTGGGCCGCGCGTGCCGCGTTCCAGGGCTTCTCGGTACGCGGTGTGTAGGGCGTCAGGTCGCCGGCGCTCACCGAACGAACGTCGGCGGCGGAACCGGGGGTGCGATCGCGGGCGTCGAGGCCGCGCGCTACCTGCAATGCCGGAGCGGTTGCAACGGCCGTGCTCCTCTGCAGGAAGGATCGTCTGTTCATGAGGGACTTGTCCTTACGTAAACGGACTGGTTGGGATTGACGGTCCGCTGAACAACGTTCGGAGCATCATGCCGGGCCGTTACCAACCCGGTTGTTATCGCACGACGCATATCGCACGGCCAACCCGTCACGCGGCCGTATCGATTTCGGTTGTTTCAACAGACTGTTCGGAACAAGAATGACACGCACAGGTCGATAGGGGTGGGCTCGAACCCGGCGTTTGGACATCAGACAGGACCGTCGGATGTCGGAGATTGTGACGGACCCCGCTCATG
>CAZJYH010000864.1:0-2242 GCA_964549365.1 uncultured Alphaproteobacteria bacterium | reverse complement strand
CTGAGATCATTGGCCGAGGCGATCGCCTCGATCAGTTCTCCTTTGTTCACCTAGTACCAACATCATCATCGATGCATGCACTGACGATTGCCTCCACCGGTGAGCGGATCCCCGTGGGGAAGATGCTCTGCCTCGGAAAGAACTACGAGAAGCACGCGCGCGAGATGGGGGGGGAGGTGCCCCCCGATCCGGTCGTCTTCATGAAGCCGGCCACCGCGCTCGTGCACGACGGCGGGAGCGTCCTCGTCCCGCGGCTCTCACGGGAGATGCACCACGAGCTGGAGCTCGTGGTGGTGATCGGCTCGGAGGCGCGCGATGTGACCCGCGAGCGCGCCATGGAGCACGTGCTCGGCTACGCGATCGGGCTGGACATGACGCTGCGCGACGTGCAGTCGGTCGCGAAGAAGCGCGGCGAGCCGTGGGCGATCGCCAAGGGGTTCGACACCTCGGCGCCGATCGGCGCGGTGATGCTGAAGGAGGACTTCGCCGACCCGCATGCCCTTCCGATGCGGCTCGAGGTCAACGGCGAGATGCGGCAGCAGGGGACGACGGCCGATATGATCCTGGATATTCCGGCGATCATCTCCTATCTCTCCGGCATCTTCACGCTGGAGCGCGGGGACTGCATCTTCACGGGAACACCGGAGGGGGTGGCGCAGGTTGTGGCGGGGGACCGTCTCATCGCCTCCGCTGAAGGGCTTCCCGCGCTGGGCGTCACGGTGGGGGAGCGGTGATAGGTGATGCAGGAGCGTTGCATTCTTCCGTGTTGCAGGCGATCGAATGATGCCGGGGGGCGAGGGACGGCCGGCGATGGGCGAGGGAGCCGCTGCCTGCGGTAGTGATGAGCGGGAGCGCGTGGAGCAGCCTCTGAATGGTGGTGCCTCAGTTTGACGGAGAGGAGCCCGCACGCACAGCCCGGCCTTCCTGCAAACTGAGACACCCTGTGCATGGGCTGTTGGATGGCGTTCGCCTCAGGCGCTCCCGGTCGAGGCGCGGGCGTTGCCGGCGGCCGCCGCCTTCCCGAGTTGCTCGACGGCGAAGGCGTTGAAGGCGTCCGCCTCCGCCGCGGTCGTGAACGCCCGGCGCGGGATGACCAGGTAGGATGTCGGGCCGCAGAGGATGAAGATGTGCGTCTCGTTGCTCTCCACGCGTTCGACGCCGCGCCAGGAGATCGTGGTGCTCGCGACGTCGGTGTCCACGGCGATCCCCTGCTCGCCGAGCAGCACGCGATGTTCGGTCAGGAAGGCGCGGTTGTGCCCGAGCCCGAGCAGGAACTCGACCGTTCGCGCCGTGCGTCCGCGGCTGAGCCGCTTCATGAACGGGAGCCGCGCGATCGGGCCGATGAAGAACGTGACGCAGAGGATCACCACGATCAGCATGGCCAGGCCCGCGAAGTTCATCCGGCGCGGGTCCGGAACCACGATCAACGCGACGACGACCACCAGCAGCACCAACGGCGCCGCCATCCTGCGGCCGATGTTGACGAGGATGCCGGAATGTTGTTGAAAGTGAGCCTGCAACGCGGCGTAGTCCACCGGCGTGAGCGTGTAGCGAATGGTCATGCGGCCGGAGAGAGATGTGAGGCGTGATGGCCGTGCGGCGTCATGCCGCCGAGCCCGGTTCGACGACGATGATCGGATCGCCGACGGCGATCGTGCCCCCCCTCGACGATGGCGGCGCGCAGGCCCCCCTTGTGCACCAGTCCCGGAAGCACGCGCGCGTCGGTGTAGCGCTGCAGCGTGGTGCACGGCTCGCATAGCTTGATCCCCCGCAGCGTTGCCGAGCCCACGCGGAACTCCCGGCCCACCAACGCGTTCAGATCAGCGCCACGTGTGACGACATTGCGCCGAAACGCTCCCGGCTCGAACGCCGTCCCCATCTCCGCGTTGAACGCCTCCACCTTCTCGCTCTCGATCAGCGTGATCTCATGCTCCGCGTCGTGCATCTTCTCCGGCGTGACCGCGGGGTCGTGATAGTTGTGATCTCCCTCGAGCCCCTTCCCCGCAACGGCGTTGACGGAGGCCGTCGGCGTGACCGGGGCTTCGGGCGCCGATGCGATCGTGATGGAGAGAACCGTTCCCGTTGTATTCGACATTGTTCCTGTTGGTTCGTGTGTGTTCAAGGTTGCCGCGTCTCGAATCGATCGGCGGGTCAGTGCGCGATGTTCCGGCTTCCGTCGGGAACCGGGCGGTATGCCCCATTCGCATGGTGTTGTCGCGGAGTTGACTCCGCGACCGTGTAC
>CAZJYH010000863.1:0-2243 GCA_964549365.1 uncultured Alphaproteobacteria bacterium | reverse complement strand
GTTTTGATCGGCGTCGACGCGGATCACCTATCCGACGTGGTCCGCGGGGGCGACGGCGCCGCCCAGAGCACGGGCCTGCGGGTGGTGGAGCCCTACCGGGTTCGCCGAAGCGGAGGTGTCGAGACCGGAACGGCACGGTTCGACGACTCGCATCTCACCGACCGGCAGCGCATCGGCATCGACGTGCGGCTCGAGACGCAGCAGAATCTGCTCCCCGGGCTCGAGAAGACCACGTTCGTCTTCTACCGGCTCCACAACAGTTCGGGGCGAACGCTGGACAACCTTCACTGCGCGCTCTACCTGGATTGGGACCTCGGCACCGGCGGCGCCTTCGATCAGGTCTCCGCCGACCTGGAACATCGGCTCGCATATACGATCAACCGCCGGAACGGCCGTCTGCCGCCGGCCGGCGCGATCCTTCTCGGGAACCAGCCGATGAATTTCGACGCGCTGGACAACAACGCACCGCCGCTGATCGGCGGATTCTATCAGGTGGAGAAGTGGAGCGCGATGGCCGGCGGCGTCCTGAACGAGCAATCGAGCGTCGGCGACTGTTCGATGATCATCGGCGCCGGGCCGATCGTTCTTCCCGCCGGCGCGGACACCACGGTGGCGTTCGCGCTGATCGCGGGGAGCAACGTCACGGAGTTGCGGGGCGCGGCCGCAAGCGCACTCGATCGATACGAACAGATGGGCTATACGCCCGGAGGTCCGGTTCTGCTCCCGACCGAGCTGCAACTGCGCGTTATCGGCGTGCAGCCGTTCTCCTCGACGACCGTGGTGGAGTTCACCATGCCCGCCGACGGCGACGCATTGCTGGAGGCCTTCGACGTCCGCGGCGCGCTCGTTGCACGGCTCGCCGGCGGCGGCTTCAAACGCGGCACGCACGTTTTCACGTTCGATCCCGCGGGCCGGGCCGACGGAATGTACGTGGTCAGGCTTCGAGCGATGAACAAGATTCTCTCTCGGAAGCTGATCCACATTGCGCGGTAACTCGAACGGGCCGACATTGCGGGCGTCCCAGCTTTTCCGCGTCCATGCCCCCACGGAGCCCGGTCGCGCATTCAATCTCCTGATCGTCGATGAACGTTTCCCGTACCGTAACGTACCTTCCCGCATTTCTGGCATTCACACTGATCGCCGCCCAGCTCCATGCGCAGCAGAAGGAAGGCGCCCCCGTGCATGCGCGCCCGCGCGACCCCGTCCGCCCCGGCGTTGTGCTGGTGAAGATCGACGGCGTGCGCCTGCGGGCGCCGATCGGCCCAACCTCGTTCGGCGAACCGGCGCGCCGATACGGCATCCACGACGTTCATCCATGGATACCCACCGCGCTGCTCTATTACGGACTCCCGGCCTTCAAGACATCGACCGACGTGCGCAGCCTCCACTCGCTTGCGCGCATCATGGAGGTTCGCTACTCCTCGGCCGACGCGCCGGAGGACGTGGCCGCCGTCCTCGGCATGGTCCCCGGCGTGGAGTATGCCGAGCCGTTGTTCTCGCGACGCCCGGCCTTCAACGTGAACGATCAGTTCGTGGGGAACCAATGGTATCTCGACACGATCAAGGCGCGCGCCGCATGGGATGTCGTGCGGGCCGACAGCACGATCATCATCGCGATCACCGACACCGGCATCGATCCGAACCATGAGGACCTGAAGAACTCGATCTGGCTGAACCCCGGGGAAAACGGGACGGGCCCGAACGGCGACAAGCGGAGCGACGGCATCGACAACGACGACAACGGCCTGGTGGATGACTGGAGGGGCTTCGACTTCTCCGGCGCGGACGGTTCGACGCCGGACAACGACCCCACCGCAACCGGCGACGGGCACGGCATCGAGGTTGCCGGCGTAGCCGCCGCCATGGGGAACAACGCCGTCGGGATCGCCGGCGTCGCCTTCGGCGCGCGGCTGATGGCCGTGAAGGTTGCCGACGACCAGCCGGCCCCGCAGACCAGAATCTACAACGGCCCGCTGGGCGTGCTCTACGCGGCCAGGATGGGCGCCGGCATCATCAACTGCAGCTGGGGCGGCGAGTCACCGTCTCTGTCGGAGATCGAAGTGTTCGAGTACGTTGTCCACGACCTGAGGAAGACCGTGGTGGCGTCGGCGGGCAACGACAATGTCGAGGCCTACATCTATCCGGCCTCCTATACCGGCGTGATCTCGGTGGCGGCCGTGACCGAGGGGAACGCGAAGGCGTCCTTCAGCAATTACAACGATCGCATCGACGTGTCCGCCCCC
>CAZJYH010000862.1:0-2247 GCA_964549365.1 uncultured Alphaproteobacteria bacterium | reverse complement strand
GACATATCGCGGGATTGTTCCGCGTGAGCCCCTATCTTCCTGCATTCAACCGGCGCGCCTTCATTCAATTCATTCGAGGATGTTTCGATGAGACAACAGTATGTCCCGATTGCCGCCGCATTATGCCTTGCGCTCTCGGCCTGCGGAGGCGACTCCACCACCTCGCCCGACACGGCGTTGATGTCGTGCAAGATCAACGGTACCGATTGGAAGGCGAGCGCCATCAGCAAGTCCGGCTTCGACCCCGAAGCATTGGTTGCCGGGTCGTACGATCGCAACGGCCTCACCGAGCTGCTGACTTTGATGATCGACACGGCGAGGGCGGGCCGCACGATCGTCATGCAAAGCGACAGCCTCGACCCCTTCACCCCGCACGCTTCCTTCTCCCGGGCCGACGGCAGTTGGAAGACGCGCAACGGCAGCGGCACCGTGAAAATCACCGACGTTTCGGGAGGAAGGATGAAGGGGACGTTCTCGTTCACGCTCTACAAAAACGGATCGAGCGGTGGGGACTCCCTGATCGTCACCGAAGGGACGTTCAACTCGTTGTATTGAGCGGGAGCCGGATGATCCGATGGAAATAATTCACGCGGCCGGGGCGGATGCTTCGGCCGCGTTGCATTTCAAATCGGAGAGTATGCGGCAGCGACCCGGCCGCTACCGTACTGTGAACGGAAGCGCGGCAGCGGCGGTCAATCCGGCCGCAGTACGACCTCCTCGATTGGGGGCGGCTCGGGCGGAGGTGGGGGCGGGATGCCGAGCGGAGCATAACGGACCTCGACGCCCAGGCTCAGCGCATGCACGCGCCACGCGCCGTCATCCTGATGAATCAACGAGGTCAGGCCGTAACGGTAGAAGAACTGGGGCTCCAGAAACAGATGCTCGAAGCGATCGAGCGGGAACGAGTAGCCGACGCCGAGCATCAGGCCGACCTGCAATCGTGCGGGATGGATGATGGGGCCGGTGTACGCGTTCCACACCGGTGTGGTTCCGCCCCCTGTATCGATGAATTGAATCCCGTCGCTGGAATTGATGGTCTCGCGATGCCACAGGCTGTCGTCGAACAGAACGCCCAGACCGAAACCGCCGTAGAGGCGCAGCGCGCCGCGCAATCGATAGCCTGCCAGCACCGACAGATCCATTCGGTTCAACCACGCGCCGATTGAATACACGAAATCGACGGATGTCGGAACCGGAACGCCGTGTGTATCCTGTCGGCCTGCTGCCATGGCGTTCGGTTCCGTACGGCTGAACGCCGTTGGAAGCCGCGCATATCCAAGGCGCACTTCGCCGACGAAGCTGCGGCCGAATGCCCGGCGATAGAGGCCTCCGACCTCGAATCCCGATGACCAGGTTGCGGGATACGTGCCGGGACAACAACTCGGCACGCCCTCGAGCCGACTGAACGACGGTTTGTGGAACGCATAATCGCCGAAGACGTAAACGCCGTAGCCGACATCAATGAAAACCGGAGCCGGAGGGATCGCGGAGTCGCCGTACGGCTGCGACGGCAGGTTCGTCGGGCAAAGACTCCACCATCCGATCCCGAGGATCAGCACCATCGCCCGATTCAATGCGCCGTTCATACCCACTCCCGAATAGTATTGTGTGCAAATGGCACGCACGTTGTTATCGTTCAATTTCAAACCGCGCGACGGCATATCCGCCGCCGGAGGCGAGCATCACGAAATAACTGCCGACCGGAAGCATACCGACATCACACTGCGCGCCGTTGACGCCCGAGGCCGCCGGCCCCAGATCCGTGCGCTGGACAATCCGTCCGAACACATCGTACAACGCGAACGACGCCGGGCCGGGAATTGAGAGATCGTACGTAAACGCGAGCACACGATCGATCGGGTTCGGCGACACCGTGATCTTCACCACCGGCTTCGCCGGCGCAACAGCTCTCACGAGACGGGGTCGCCGACCGTTGTCGCGGCAAACGCTATCGAGACGGAACGTGACCGTGTCAGAATATGTCTCGGCAGTTGTGTCGAGCCAGCCCGGAGCCATCCATTGGAACGATCCGACAATGATGTCCGTCTGCTCGACATCGCCAAGCATCGCGGTCCAGAGAAAGTCCGCACTGTACTCCGCGTCGCCGGTGTACGTCCCATCATAGGTAATCCAGAGCCCCTTGTTGCGCGGATATCCCTTAATGCCGAGGTCCAGGGTATCGCACCGAATCGGATTATTTCGGCCTTCGAAGTGAAGCACCGCGGAGGAATAAAGCCACAATTGAAC
>CAZJYH010000861.1:681-2254 GCA_964549365.1 uncultured Alphaproteobacteria bacterium | reverse complement strand
GTGTCGGCGCGGACTTCCTGAAGGTCGTCGGCATGATCAAGGATCGCCTGGGCGCCAATGCCGTTCCCGTGCAGCTTCCGGTTGGTCAGGGGGATATCTTCAAGGGTATCGTCGATCTGATCGAGATGAAGACCTACATCTTCGACGACAGCTCGCAGGGCTCGAAGTGGGACGTGATCGACGTTCCTCACGACATGGAGGAGCAGGCGCGCGAGTATCGCACGAAGATGCTCGAAGCCGTGGCCGAGGTGGACGACACTCTTCTTGAGAAGTATCTGGGCGGCGAGGAGATCTCGGCCGACGAGATCAAGAAGGTGCTCCGCGAGGCGACGCTTCAGGTGAAGATCATCCCGGTGCTGCTCGGCTCCTCGTTCAAGAACAAGGGCGTGCAGCAGCTTCTCGACTCCGTGGTGGAGTTCCTTCCGTCGCCGCTGGACATCGGCGCGACGCCGGGACATCACGTGGACACGAGCGATCACATCGAGCGTGCGGTGTCCGACGGGGAGAAGTTCGCGGGCCTCGCGTTCAAGATCATCACCGACAAGTTCGTCGGCAAGCTGACGTTCGTGCGCGTCTACTCGGGCGCACTGTCGGCCGGCTCGTACGTGCTGAACTCGATCAGCGGCAAGAAGGAACGCATCGGGCGTCTGCTCCGCATGCACGCCAATCACCGTGAGGACATCGACGAGGCATATACCGGCGACATCGTCGCGGTGGTGGGCCTGAAGGCGACGCGTACCGGCGACACGCTCTGCGACGAGAACGATCCGATCGTGCTCGAGAAGATGGAGTTCCCGGATCCGGTGATCGACCAGGCGATCGAGCCGAAGACCAAGGCCGATCAGGACAAGCTGGGCGAGGCGCTGGTGAAGCTGGCCGAAGAGGATCCGACCTTCCGCGTCCATACCGACGAGGAGACCGGGCAGGTGATCATCTCGGGCGTCGGCGAGCTGCATCTCGACATCATCGTCGACCGCATTCGTCGCGAATTCCGTGTCGAGGCGAACGTCGGCAAGCCGCAGGTGGCGTATCGCGAGACGATCCGCAACACGATCGACAACGACTACAAGTTCGTTCGTCAGACCGGCGGTAAGGGGCAGTACGGTCACGTGGTGATCGAGTTCTCCCCGAACGAGCATGGCAAGGGCTTCGAGTTCGTCAACGACATCGTCGGCGGCGTGATCCCGAGAGAGTTCATCAAGCCGGTGGAGCAGGGGATCGTCGAGGCGATGCGCAGCGGTGTGCTGGCCGGCTATCCGGTGGTGGACATCAAGGCCCGCCTGCACTTCGGTTCGTACCATGATGTGGACTCCTCGGAAATGGCGTTCAAGATCGCGGCGTCGATGTGCTTCAAGGAGGCCTGCCGCAAGGCGCGGCCGGTGCTTCTCGAGCCGATCATGGCTGTCGAGGTGGTGACGCCGGAGGAGTACATGGGCGACGTGATGGGCGATCTCTCCAGCCGGCGCGGCCGCATCGAGGGCATGGAGGCGCAGGGCAACGCCCAGGTCATCCGCGCCCAGATACCCCTGTCGGAGATGTTCGGCTACTCCACCGACCTGCGCTCGCGCACCCA
>CAZJYH010000861.1:0-671 GCA_964549365.1 uncultured Alphaproteobacteria bacterium | reverse complement strand
TGACTTCGCGCGGCGACGCGCAGGTGATCAAGTCGATGGTGCCGCTGGCCGAGATGTTCGGCTACGTGACCCGTCTTCGCTCCATGACGCAGGGTCGGGCCATCTTCACGATGGTGTTCGACCACTACGACGAGGCGCCGAAGTCGGTGTCGGAGGAGATCATCGAGAAGAGCGGCAAGAAGCTGATCGAGGCGTAAGCCGCTTCTCCCGGATCGACGGAATAATCGAAATACTGATTCATAGACAGGATATCAACTTTCAACCTTCTCTGAGAGGAGACCAGCAGGAATGGCAAAGGAGAAATTTGACCGCAGCAAGCCCCACGTCAACGTGGGTACGGTGGGTCACGTTGACCACGGGAAGACCACGCTGACCGCAGCGATCACGATGGCGCTCGCGCTGAAGAACGGCGGTGAGGTTCGTACGTTCGATTCGATCGACAACGCTCCGGAGGAGCGCGCACGTGGTATCACAATCGCCACGGCGCACGTCGAGTACCAGACGACGAATCGCCACTATGCGCACGTCGACTGCCCGGGCCACGCCGACTATGTGAAGAACATGATCACCGGTGCCGCCCAGATGGACGGCGCGATCCTCGTCGTTTCGGCCGCCGACGGCCCGATGCCGCAGACCAAGGAGCACATCCTGCTCGCGGCGCAGGTCGGCGT
>CAZJYH010000860.1:0-2255 GCA_964549365.1 uncultured Alphaproteobacteria bacterium | reverse complement strand
GGCCGTCGCTGTACGCCAAGACGTGCAGCAAGAACGGTGAAGCGCCGATCATCCCCCACTTCAAGACCGGCAAGCGGATCTATTTCCGGGAGTCGGATCTGATCGCCTGGATGACGGCAAACCCGGTGAAGGACCGGGCCGCGATCGACCGCGAGACGACCGCGTACCTGAACGCGCATCCGATGCGGGTTCCCGGCACGCGCGGACGCCATGCACAGGCGAGTGGCCACGACGAAGCCGGAGACACGCAGCGATGAAGAACGAGACGTACGACGTTCAGGAGATCAAGCAGCGGCTTGATATGGTGGCGTTCGAGCAGGGGCACTTCGGCGGACGCGCGGAACGGCACGGCGCCGAAACGCACCTTGTCGGCGCGGGGCTCGGTGGGTTCCGCCTCAACACGGTGAACGGCCTGTGGCGGCATGAAGTCGCCGACGTCGGCGGCGATGTGCTGGATCTGGTCGGGTATGCGCTGCACGGTGCGGCGTACTTCAACGATCGACGGGGGCATTTCGCCGAGGTGCTGGCCGAAGCCGCGCGCGTGGTCGGCCTGTTTCCCGTCCTGCGCGATCGCTCCATCGGCCTGCATTCCAACCGGTCGGCGGAAACAAGGCCCGCGACCGGAACGGGTTCGAGGATCACGACGGGCAACGAAGCCGAGACGACGACCACTATGGATACGGACACGACCCGCACGGCAACGTCCGGGCCGGCCGGCCGGCGCTCCCTCGTGGCGGTCTATCCATATCACGATGCCGACGGCGGCGTCCTCTTCGAGGTGCGGAAGTACGCGCCGCGCGGCTACGCCTATCGCCGCTACACCGACGACGGCACGCCGGTGCTCGGCATCGATGCCGACGACTACGTGATGCGAAACGGCGTGTGGGTCCGCACGCGCGGCGCTGCCGTCGAGGGTGCACGAACGTTCGGCGACGCTCCGCGCGTGCTCTATCGCCTGCCGGAGGTGCGCGCGGCCGTCGCCGACGGGCGTACGGTCTTCATCGTCGAGGGGGAAAAGGACGTCGAGACGGTGCGCTCGCTCGGCATCACCGCGACGACGAACCCGATGGGGGCCGGCAAGTGGCGTGATGTCTATGCCGACGAGCTGCGCGGCGCCGATGTCGTCGTCCTGCCGGACAACGACGAACCCGGGCGCCGGCACGCGGAGCGCGTGGCGCGCTGCCTGCACGACGTTGCCGCGAACGTGCGGGTGCTCGATCTCCCCGGGCTTCCCCCGCGCGGCGATGTGAGCGACTGGGTGGCCGACGGCGGCACGGCCGACGAGTTGTTGACGCTCGCCGATGCGGCGGCATGCCCGATCGAGGGGGGCATGATGGACCCGGAGGAGCACGAGCGAGCGCCGGAAACGGCGTGGCCGTCGGCGACCACGGCATCGCACGGCAACGAACGGAGCGCCTATCCGTTGCTGCCGCGCGATCCGTTCAGCGATTTGAGCGAGGAGGAAGAGCGGGCGTTGGTGATTCCGGCGGCGGTATACGATGCGCTTCCCCCCGCGCTGCAACGCCTGACGAACTTCTTCGCGGCCGGGCACGAACGCGACGCGTTCCTGACCGCCGCGCTGCCGGTTCTCGGCGCGGCGATGGTCAACACGGTCGGCACGCGGCGGTATGACTGCGACCCGCTGGCGATCTACACGGCGGTGGTGGCGCTGCCGGGGGCGGGCAAGGGCGTGTTGCGCTTCGCGAACCGTCTGGGCGCGGCGATCAACCGGCGGCTGCTCACGACGTCGGCGAACGAACGCGCCGAGTGGACCATGCGGCTGAAGTCGAAGGACGGCGACGCGGGGCCGGAACCGGCGCACCGTGCGTTCTTCATCGCGGGGAACGCGTCGAAACGCGCCATGATCGACGACCTCGACGCGAACGACGGCGTGGGCATGATCTTCGAGACGGAGATCGGGACGATCGCGAACACGATCGGACAGGACTGGGGAGATATCGCCGACGTGTTCCTGCGAGCGTTTCATTGCGAGCCGTTGCTGTTGAGCCGCAAGGGGGACGACAAGGTCTTTGTGGAGCGGCCGGCGCTGTTCATCGCCTTGTCGGGGACACCCGGAGCGTTCTCGAAGCTGATCCCGACGACGGAGGATGGGCTGTTCAGTCGGTTCGCGCTGTACTGGTTCCAGAGCACGCCGCGCTGGATCTCGCAGGAACCGGTTACCGGGTTCCTTCCCGGCGACACGCTGTTCGATGAAGCGGCGGCGTGGTTGGACGATGCCCACCGGGACCTCTCAC
>CAZJYH010000859.1:2016-2257 GCA_964549365.1 uncultured Alphaproteobacteria bacterium | reverse complement strand
GCATCTCGATCGGCTGAAGGAACTGCACGCCGATGCCGGGGATCTTCTCCATCACCTCATTCATTGCCGTGACCAGCTCGGCCTTCGTGCGTCCGGTCTTCCACTCGTCACGGGGTTTCAGCATGATGAAAACATCGCCCAACTCGATGCCCATCGGATCGGTCGAGATCTCGGCGCGTCCGGTGCTGGTGACCACCGTACGCACTTCCGGAAACTTCATGATCTCCCCCTCGACTCGTGT
>CAZJYH010000859.1:0-2006 GCA_964549365.1 uncultured Alphaproteobacteria bacterium | reverse complement strand
CGCCAGCTTCTGGGATTCGGTCAGCGACACCGACGGCAGGCGGATCAGGTGCATGGCGATATCCCCTTCGTCAAGGCGCGGGATGAACTCGCCGCCGAGTCGGGTAAAGACGAAGATGGTGGAGGCAAGGAGCGCGACCATCATTCCGACGATCACGTACCGATGCGATACGGCTCTCTCCAACCATGGCCGGTAGTAACGATGCAGGAAGGTGATGATCGGTGAGTGACGGATCTTCCCCTGCTTCTTCAGGAAGAGCGAGCACATCGCCGGCACATAGGTGAACGAGAGGATCAACGCTCCGAGCAGCGCGAAACCGACGGTGTAGGCCATCGGACTGAAGAGTTTCCCCTCCACTCCCTGAAGCGTCAGGATCGGCAGATAGACGACGATGATGATGACGACGCCGAACTGCGCGGCCTTGCGCATCTCGACCGCTCCCGCGAAGACGAGCCGCCGCATTTCCAGGTTGCTCAGAGGCATGCCGCCGCTCCCGCGAAATCGCTCTTCGAGCAGACGGAGGCAGTTCTCGACGATGATGAGCGAACCGTCGACCACCAGCCCGAAGTCGATCGCGCCGAGCGACATGAGGTTGCCGGACTGACCGGTGAGAAGCATGAGAATTCCGGCGAACATCATTGCCAGCGGGATCACGGAGGCCAGGATCAGCCCGGCGCGCAGGTTGACCAGGAACAACAGGAGGACGCCGATGACCAGCAGGGCGCCTTCGAGAAGATTGGTCAGCACGGTCCCGATGGTGCGATCGACAAGCTCTTCGCGGTCGTAGTACGGCTCGATGACGACGCCCGGCGGCAACGACGGCCTGATCTCCTCGATCCGGTCCTTGACCGCGTTGACGACGACGCGGGCATTGGCTCCCTTCAACTGCATGGCGATGCCCGTGGCAACCTCGCCTTTGCCGTCCTGCGATGCCGAGCCGAATCGAATCGCGGGCCCGATCTCGACGGCGGCGACATCGCCGACGGTGATCGGCGTGCCCGTCGAGGTTGTCCGGATGACGGTGTTGCGGAGGTCATCGATGCCCTTGGCCAACGCAACCGAGCGCACGGAGTATCGCTCCGGCCCCGACTCGATGTAGGCCCCGCCGGCATTGCCGCTGCTTCGGGAGACCGCCTCGAAGACCTCGCGCAGCGTCACGCCGTACCCGACGAGCGCAGCGGGATCAATCAGGACCTGGTACTGCTTGACCTGTCCGCCGAGCGAGTTGACTTCGGCCACGCCGGGCGTGCCGAGCAACTGCCGCCGCACGATCCAATCCTGAACCGTGCGAAGGTCCATCGGCGAGAGCCTGCCGGTAGTATCGCGGATGACATAGCGGAAGATCTCACCGAGCCCGGTCGATACCGGCGAAAGCTCCGGCCGCTCGACACCATCGGGAATTTCCTCCTCCGCCTCCCGCAGCTTCTCCAGAACCTGTTGGCGCGCGAAATAGATATCGACCCCTTCGGTGAAGACGATCGTAATCACCGACAGCCCCGGCTGCGAGGTCGATCGCAACTCCACCGTATTCGGCAGCGACTTCAGAGCGATCTCGATGGGGAAGGTGACGAAACGCTCAACCTCCAGCGACGAAAGTGCCGGAGCCTTGGTGAGAACCTGAACCTGATTGTTGGTGATGTCTGGGACGGCATCGATCGGAAGCCGTGTAAAGGCCACGACGCCGCCGATTACCAGCGCCACCGTCATGAGCAATATCATGAGGCGATGGCGCAGCGAAAACGCGATGATCGCGTCGAACATTGCACACTCCTACCTGTGGGTTCATGCGTTGACAAACGGCATGGCGGGCCGCCGGTATCGATATGAACCGATGCCGACGACAGCAACCTTCCTGCATGGCGCGAGGCCCTGCAGCAGGCGGAGTCAGGCTAGTGGAATGTGGTCGGGTGGATGAACCGATGCGGACGGGAGCCGCGAGATGATGACGCAGTACTCCGTGCCCGAACGGAGCGTGGACACGAACCGCTCTCCCTGGGTCGAGAGCG
>CAZJYH010000858.1:0-2259 GCA_964549365.1 uncultured Alphaproteobacteria bacterium | reverse complement strand
GAGCGGCGAGGACTTCAGCAGCACCTGGCCGTAACCCGAGATGATCGTCAGGAGGTTGTTGAAGTCGTGCGCGATGCCGCCGGCCAGCTGCCCAACCACCTCCATCTTCTGTGCGTGACTCAGCTGCTCCTCGAGGCGTTTGCGCTCCACGCCGATCGCGATCGTGCCGGCCACCGAGCCGAGGACCTCCAACGTGCTCTCGGGCAGATGATGTCGGCAGAAGATGCCGATCACGCCGATCGGCTGCTCGTCGATGAGGAGGGGATACCCGGCGAACGAGACAATCCCCTCGCTCTCGATCCACTCACGATCGTCGACGTTCGGTTCGGATCGGAGGGTGTTCGTCATGTACGGGGTTCGAGTATGCGCGATCGCGCCGATCATCGAACCCTCGACGGGAACCGTGCCGTGCCGGGCGGTGCTCCCCACATGCATGCTCGAATCGCCCTGAAGAATCAGTGTCCGTGCCGTGGCGTTGAGCATCCAGATGCCCGCACTCGACGCGTGGAAATTGCGCACCATGGACTCGGCGCATAATTGCAGCATCGCGCCGAGTGCGGATGCCTGGGTGATCGCCTGCGTGACGTCGGTGTTGAGCGATGAGCGTATGCCGTGGCGCTGCCCGCTTGCATCGCGAAACACCGTGATGGTTCCCTCGGGCCGGTCGAACGGATCGCGAATGCAACTGGTGGTGCTGTCGGTCGGGATTCGTTTCCCCTGTCGGTCGATCAGCACCGTCTCGGCCGCGAGACAGATTACGGGGCCTTCAAGGACGCCCTCGAACGTGATCGGCGCGCCGGAACTGCCGTCGACCAGTTGCAGTACCTCGCCCAAGGACCTGCCGACTGCTTGTTCCGGATGCCATCCGGTGACGGCCGCCGCGGCCGGGTTGATCATGGTGATCGTGCCGGCCTGGTAGGCCGCGATCACGGCATCGCCGGTCTCCTTGAGAGCGGTCACGAACCATTGCTCCACGCGCCGCAGCCGCCTCTCGGAGCGGTGCTTGTAGAGCGCCATCTCGATGTTCGCCTCCAGCTCGCGCTCGCTGAAGGGCTTGACGATGTAGCCGCACGGCTCGGTGATGCGCGCCCGCTCGAGCGTTCTGCGGTCGGCGTACGCCGTCAGGTAGATGATCGGCACGCCCAGCCGGCGTCGAATCTCCTCGGCCGCCTCGATGCCGTCCATCCCTCCCTTCAGCACGATATCCATCAGAATCAGATCGGGAGCCAGTTCGGATGCAAGCTCGATCGCCTCCGCGCCGGAGGACGCGATCGCAGGCACGTCGAATCCCATCGCCCTCAGCCGAGCCTCCAGCTCGCGCGCGATGATGATCTCGTCGTCGACCACCAGGATGTTTGCGGTAGCCATCGCCTCAGTTCCTTTCCATGTAATGCAGTTCACGAAACCGCACGCGGAACGTCGTGCCGCCGTTGTGCTCCACCTCGACGGTTCCGTCGAGCTGTCGGGTCAGATCCACCACCAGACGCAGCCCGAGCGATTTACTGGTCTGCGGGTCGAAGCCGCCCGGGAATCCAATGCCGTCGTCGCGGACGGTGAGCAGGAATTCGCCGGCGTCGCGCGATTCCAGCTCCAGCAGCAGTTCGCCGGATTGCCTGCCGACGAAGGCATGCTTGAGCGCGTTCGAGACCAGCTCGTTGATGATCAGCCCGCAGGGTGTGGCGGTCTCCACCTCGAGATGCACATCGTTGACAACCGTCGTCACGCGGATGCCCTCCTGGTCAACGCAGTAGGCACGAAACAAATCGGTCACCAGATCGCGCACATACTCGCCGAAATCCAGGCGCGCGGCCTCGCTCGTTCGATACAGCTTCTCGTGGACCAGGGCGATGGACTTGACGCGGCTTCGGCTCTCCTTGAGTATTTCGAGGATGTTCGGATCGGTGGAGTGCGTCGATTGCAGGAACAGAAGGGAGGAGATCACCTGCAGATTGTTCTTCACGCGATGATGAATTTCCTTGATGTACATCTCGCGCGCCTCGCGTGCCTGCTCCTCGATGCGCTTCCGCTCGGTGGCATCGCGTACGACGCCGAGCACCAGCGGATGCTCCTCAACCATGAGGGGACTCAGCATGATATCCACCGGGAATTCGGTTCCGTCCTTCCGCATCGCGGAAAGCCGCAATCCGCTTCCCATCCGGCGCGAATGGGGCGCGGCCATGAAGCCTTCCCGCAAGCGCGGATGCTTCGCGGCGAAGCGCGCGGGCGATGGCCTCCGCCATGCCCATCGGTCGGATCGGG
>CAZJYH010000857.1:0-2263 GCA_964549365.1 uncultured Alphaproteobacteria bacterium | reverse complement strand
AGGAACAAACAAGAGATCGCCGTATCAACAGACTGAGGGAACTGTCATGGAACTACCGGTTATCGAGGGAGGGGCGGCCGAGGCGCCGCGCTTCGACTTTCACGCAGTGCTCGACAGGCACGGCCTGGATCTCCCCCCGCAATCGATCGCAACGCTCCAGATCAACGTCGGCAAGCTCTGCAACCAGGCCTGCCTGCATTGCCATGTGGACGCCTCGCCGATTCGCACGGAGATGATGGATCGCCGCACGGCCGAGCGGGCCATCGAGGTGCTGCTCGGCGACGATCGGATCACGACGCTCGACATCACCGGCGGCGCCCCGGAGCTGAACCCGCACTTCGCGTGGCTTGTGGCCGAGGCGCGGCGCGGCGGCAGACACGTGATGGTACGACACAACCTGACGGTGCAGTTCGACGGCAACCCGCAGACCGGCGAGAGCATGGCGGGTCTGCCGGAGTTCTTCGCCGAGCACGGCGTGGAGGTGATATCGTCGCTGCCGTACTACTCGGAGTACTTCACCGACCGTCAGCGTGGGCGCGGTGTGTTCAACAAATCGGTGGAGGGGATCCGGCGCCTGAACGATGTCGGCTACGCGAAGCCCGGCACGGGCCTCGTGCTGAACCTCGTCTACAACCCGGTGGGGGCCTTCCTGCCGGCCGCGCAGGCAGCGTTGGAGGCGGACTTCAAGCGGGAGCTGTGGAACAAGTCCGGGCTCGTCTTCAACAGCCTCTACACGATCACCAACATGCCGATCCACCGCTTCAAGGAGAGCCTCCTGCGCCACGGCGGCTATGAGGAGTACATGACCAAGCTGGCCAACGCGTTCAACCCCTCGGCGGCCGAGGGTGTGATGTGCCGCACGCTGGTGAGCGTGGACTACGACGGCCGGCTCTCGGACTGCGACTTCAATCAGATGCTCGATCTGCCGCTCGATGCGCGCGCGCCGCAATCGATCTTCGACTGGGACGCCGACGCGATCCTCAACCGCCGCATCGTCTTCGCCGATCACTGCCTCGGCTGCACCGCAGGGGCGGGAAGCTCCTGCGGCGGCGCGACGGCGTAGGAGCCGGCAACACGGCACTCTACGGAACCGAAGACGCCCGCGCGGGGGGTGGCAAGCATGAGGCCGACGATACGCAAGCATGGCCAAGTGCCAAGTGCCAAGTTGTGCACGGGCCTAGGAACCTCACCATGATGATCGACGGCATGACGATGCTAGGTACCTCACCATGATGATCGACGGCATGACGATGCACGGCGTGGATGTCGCGTGGGTTATCTTCGCCCCATCTTCAAGGCATCTTTCCTCTCTCATCGCGCATGAATCGCATCCATCGTCTGGTCGGCATCGTGCTGCTGCTGCAGGGGAGGCGCGTGGTGCGCGCCGAGGACATCGCGCAGCACTTCGGCGTCAGCGTGCGCACGGCCTACCGCGACCTGAGCGCGCTCGATCAGGCCGGCGTGCCGATCGCCGCCGAGACCGGCGTCGGGTACAGCCTCGTGGAAGGATATCACCTGCCGCCGATCATC
Organism: uncultured Alphaproteobacteria bacterium; assembly: GCA_964549365.1. Classification (GTDB taxonomy): domain Bacteria; phylum Bacteroidota; class Ignavibacteria; order OLB7; family OLB7; genus JAFDZV01. The sequence continues at coordinate 733 of CAZJYH010000857.1, read as the reverse complement.
TTCACGCGCGAGGAGGCGGCCGCGCTCTTCTTCAGCAGCGCGCTGGCCGACCGGTTCACCGACGACTCGATGGCGCAGGGAGCGCGCTCGGCGATGGCGAAGATCCGGGCGGTGCTGCCGCCGGAAGATCAGGGCTTTGTCGAACGCCTGGAGCGCACCACCGCCGTGCACGCCCCGGCGTTCGAGCGCGAGGCGACCGCAGGCCCGGCGCTTGCCGGCGTGCGCGACGCCCTTGCCGCCGAACGACTGCTCCGCATCCGCTACCACACGTCATCGCACGACACCGTCAACGACCGCACGGTCGAGCCGCTGGCGTTGATCTTCTACGGCAACGCGTGGCACATGGTGGGCTACTGCCGGCTGCGCGAGGACGTGCGCGACTTCCGGGTGGATCGGATCCGCTCGATCGAGATCCTGAACGAGGGGCCGACCGAACGGCGCCCGTTCTCGATACGGGACTACGTGGCGCGGCTCTCCCCCGCCGAGCGCCCGCATGAGGTGCGCGCTCGATTCACCAGGCAGGCGGCCCGCTTCACCTCGCAGAAGCACTACCACGGCCTGGTGGAACAGGCCACGGTTGATGACCACGTGATGATGACCTTCATGGTGGCGTCGCTGGAGTGGATGGTCCCCTGGCTCCTCTCCTTCGGCACCGAGGTCGAGGTGCTCGCGCCGGATCGCCTCCGCGCGATGGTGGGCTCTCGCGCCGCGGCCGTCGCCGCGCTCTACGAAT
>CAZJYH010000856.1:0-2276 GCA_964549365.1 uncultured Alphaproteobacteria bacterium | reverse complement strand
CTGGCCAGGAGCGCGCGGCGCACGGACTGGCGCGGGCGCTTCTCGCGAACGCGACCGCGATCGGCGCTCCGATGCAGTTGCGCCTGACCATTCCCGTTGCTCTTCCCGGTCCCGCCGGCTCCGTGCTCGAAGTGCTCGGCGTGGTGTACGGCGATCCTGTGAGCGGACGCATCGCGCCGGTGCCGACGCTCGGGTTGGATGCGTCCGGCATGACGCAGCCTCGCTATGCGGCCGATGCCTCTGTTTATGCGCGAAGCCTGGGCGGCGATCCGGCGGCGGAGTTGCGGTACACGGGGATCGCCCGCGACGTGCACAGCGGCGTGATCGCGGTGGCGGTGTACCAGTTCGATGGTCGAGCAAATCGTGTGCGCCCGGTGGTGAGCGTCCGCCTTCGCCTGCGTTATGGCGGCGCGTCGGCGAGCACCGCGGGGAATGCCGCCGGACGAAGCACGGCCGACGTTCGGCGCGGCGGGGCAGGACTGAGCATGTTGACGCGCGGCGCCTTCGTCAACAGCGACGTCGCCGCGAACTGGAAGGTCGAGGAACGTCGCCCGCTTCTCGGACGCAGGACGGCCCGCTCGGCCGCGCGTGCCTGGCTTCGTGTGGAGGTGACCGAGGACGGCCTGTATGAGCTGACGAGCGAGGATTTCAAGAAGGCCGGTGTGGACCTCGCAAGCGTGGACGGGGACAGGATCGCGGTCTTCGGCGGCGACGGCGGCGAGCTGGACGAAGCGAAGCTGGACCTCGACAGCACGGGGATGCATCGTATCCCCGTCATCGTCGAACGGAACGGCTCTGGCGTGAGCCGCGTGCTCTTCTACGGGAGCGGCCCCGTGCGGTGGGGGGTGCATGGTACGGACACGTTGCCGATGCACCGGCAGAACCCGTATCGCAACACCACAAGCTATATCGTCTCGGTCGACGGCGAACGAGGGCTGGCGTTTCCCGACGGGGGTGCGAGCGGAACGCCGGACGTCACGTTGACGAGCGGCATCGGCCGGGTCTTCTTCGAGGAGGACAAGCTGAATGCCGTGGACATCCGGAAGAACGGAGGCTCCGGCCGGGATTGGTTCGGCGCGCAGTTCCAGGTGGATCCCGCGCGTCCGTCGGATCCCCGGGTCTTCTCGCTGCAGCTTCCGGGGCTGGACCGCTCGCGCACGCTGATGTACCGTGTCCGTGCCGCCAACGCGGGGCGCATCGCGGCCGGAGGCGGGCAGGCGACGTTCAAGATCGACCAGCGCGAGACGGCGGTGGGACAGTTCACGATCGATGGGATCGGCGGCGAACGGATTGCGCAGGCCGATATCGGCACGTTCATGGGGAATGCCGGAGACGTCGGCGGGGACAACACCAGCCTGCTGCGCGTCACCTATACCAACGGGACCACCGCCAGCGGCTATCTGGACTGGTACGAGATCCACTACACACGGGCGTTGCGCGCCGAGAACGACAGGATCAGCTTCTGGGCGCCGTCGGGCTCCGGCATCGCGCAGTTCAACGTGCAGGACTTCAGCACCAGCGACCTCCTCGGGTTCGACGTCACCGACGCCGCCAACCCGAGGCAGCTGCGCCCGAGCGCGACCGACGGGCGGTTCGTGTTTCAGGACCGGCTGCTCGAACCGGGGAAGGGGCATCGGTACTACATCGCGGCCCGCAGCGCGGCGCGGCGGGTGCAGAACGTGAGCGTTGCCGACTATGCCGGGCTGCGTGAACGGCCGCTCGATGTCGACGTGCTGGTGATCACACATCCGGACTTCAAGGAGGCGGCGCAGAAGTACGTGGACCACCGGACGAAGTCCGGACTGCGTACGGCATACGTGACCTCCGACCAGATCTACAACGAGTTCTCAGGGGGGAATCTGGACCCCACCGCGCTGAGGAACTACATCGGTTGGGCGTTCCATCGGTGGAACGTTTCGCCCTCGTACGTGCTGTTGATCGGGGACGGCAGCTATGACTATCGGAACATCGCCACGCGGCAGAAGCCGCTCATCCCGCCGTATGAGAGCGACGACGGCGATATCTACGACCACATCGAATCCACCTGCTTCGACGACTACTACGGCCGCGTGACGCTCGACGTCACGCAGACGATCGACCCGCAGGTGGACGTGGCCCTGGGCAGGCTTCCCGTGGAGACGCCCGAGCAGGCGGCCGTGGTGGTCGACAAGATCGTGCGGTACGAGGAAGTGGAGAACTTCGGACTGTGGCGCACGGTTGTGGCGCTCGCCGCGGACGATGATCTTGGCATCGACCAGCCGACGACACGACGGGCA
>CAZJYH010000855.1:0-2276 GCA_964549365.1 uncultured Alphaproteobacteria bacterium | reverse complement strand
TGCGTGCAGGTGGCGTCGTGGCCGGCGGTGTATCGGGCTCGATCGGCGCCGGCGTCCGCCGTGCGCGGAGCGCCTCGACGACGGCCGCATATTCGGCGGCCATCTCCGTGAACCAGTCGGCGCGGCCGGTCGCCTGGTTGTCCGGGTGCAGCCGCTTTGCCAGCTCGCGGTAACGACGGTGCGCGTCACGCAGGCCGCGCACTCCGGCGAAGTATCGCAAGCGTGCACTCATCGGTTCATCAGGTTGCGCACGAGGAGGTAGACGATGATTCCGCCGGCCGTCAACAGCGGACCGATCGCCCAATCCGGGATCCCGACCGGCAACTGCCGGTCGACGCCCGAACGCTCGACGTCGGAACGTTCGACGTCGGCAAGCGGTGTGTTCCAGTCGGAGCGCCCGCGCAAAACATGTCTGCCTCGTTGGGGCGCGGCCGCGATCGGTGCGCGTTTCATCGGCGTAGAGGCCCGCGATCGGGCCGGTTGCGGTTCTGACGGCTACGGCGGTCGGCGGCTTTGGGTGCATGCTCCGATTCGTACCACTGCATGAACCGCACGGCTTCGGGCTTCCCGAAGTGATTCTTACCGGTGTAGGCGACGCCCTCCTCGACGCGCACCACGATCTCCGCGTCATGCGCGAGCCCGGAGTTCCCCTTGTACGTCCGTTCGCTCTTGTCCTCGTGTGTGATGAACATCACCGAGACGTCCGGGAACATGTCGGTGATGTGCTGCAGCCCCTCGTTGTGCTCCACGTGCGTGCCGTGCATGCGCGTGAGGGAGTCGAGCACGACGAGGGAGTAGCGGCCCGATTCGAGCAGGCGGACGACGACGTCGAGACTCTTCGTGTCCACGATGTAGATGTTCGCGGCACTGATGCGCGCGCGGCGCACACGATCGGTCATGCCGCCTTTGGTTGACGGTTGTTCGCTGTTGATGTAGAGCACCGATTTGTCCGCGTCCTGATGCGCGATCACGTCGGCGAACATCAGCGCGAGCGTGGACTTACCGTCACCCGGAGGGCCGTGCAACATGTACGTGGCGCGCACCGGCACGCGGCCGAAGATCGCGCGGAACAGCGGCGGGAGCGCCCGGCGCGGCACATCGAGCTTCGCGATCTCGCGCACCGTCCGCAGCTCCGGAACCGGCTCGTCGGGCACCGAGGCGTTCGCGGGAACCATGTTGGGCGGGAACGTCTCGCCGGGGAGGATGTCGCCGGCCTGAACGGCACCGACGGCGAACGGGGCATCGCCGAGGGCGGCCGATTCCTCAAGGACGTCCTCCTCCTCGGTTGCCGCCGTGCTCGCAGCCGTTGCGTTGGCGGTACCCGGTGCGCAGTTCGTGACACATACCACCTTCTCCGAGGCAATTGCGAGTTCCAGATCCTCCAGCGATACGTCGTCTTCTGTGGTCGGCGTGGTGTTCGGGGCCTGCATCCAACGTTCGCCGGAAGGGTCGGCCGGGTCGAGCTGGTCGATGCGGATCGTGTAGGTAAACCGTGGCTCCTCCCGCGTGCCGGTTACCGCGTCGATCACGAGACGTTTGCGTCGTGCGACCATCGCATACCCATAGCGGCCGGTGGCCGGATCGTACGCGTTTCCCGACACCGTGAATTGCATCTCGAAGACTTGAGCGGCTTGGAACTCGTGCGTCGGCTTCGTGCTCGCGAGCGCTTCCTGATCGATCGACGCGCCGACGTTGCCGTTGTCGAACGCGACGTCATAGAGGTAGTACCCGTCGCGCGGCCGCACCCGCGTCACGACGCCACGCGTGCCCCTGCGCACGTCGGCGAGCGTGATATCCTCCAACGCCTCGACAACCTCCCCGGCGGCGAAGAGTTGCCGGGGGTTGGGTACGACGTCGGCCTGTTCCTCCTTGATGATGTTCAGCGCCCACGTCCATGCTTCGTCCGAGTAGAGAGCCTTATAGAACGTTCCGTTGAAGCGATCGGAATCCTTCGCGAACCCAAGGTGCGCGAGCGTCTCGGCCTGTTCTTCGACCAGGCGATTCAAATCCGGACGCGTGGCACCCTTGATACGGATCACCGTGCGGCCGACAAACGCGTCTTCGACACGCATCACCTTGATCGGGCGACGCTGCGGGAACGATGCGCCGTCGATCCATTGGTTGGGTTTGCGATCGAACAACGAATGCACCTGTTTCTTCGGTGGGGCGTCGCTTGCGATTGCCGTGAACACACCGGAATCGCCTCCAGCCTCGATCTTCTCCAGCTCATTCGGCGCGATCATCGACACATGCCCCTTCACCATCGCGCCGAGAGT
>CAZJYH010000854.1:0-2282 GCA_964549365.1 uncultured Alphaproteobacteria bacterium | reverse complement strand
GTCGGATGCTGGCGGTGGCGAACCAGATTGCTGTCGATCAAGGAAGTACCGACGGCTTCAGGTCCATCATCAACACCGGTCGCGTTGGCGGACAGGAAGTCATGCATGTGCACATGCACATCGTGCCCCGATTCAACGGCGACACGAACTTCATGCCGGTGCTCTCCGACACGCGCGTGATCTCCGAGGGGATGCGCGACGTGTACGATCGACTGGTTGCGGCCATGGGGGAGGAGGGCTTCGGTCGGGAACCAGGAGTGCCGTAGCTTTTCAAAGTTGGTGTATTGTTGCCGGATGCCCGATCTTATGGCGCACGGCCTACACCGGCATGTTTCAGTTCAAGACTTCTTGATATGCTCAAATCGCTGCGGATCGACAACCTCACCGTCTTCAGGCAGGCGAAGCTGGAATTCGGCCGGCAACTCAACGTCTTTGTCGGCGAAAACGGCTCGGGCAAGACGCATGCGCTGAAGGTTCTGTATTGCGTTCTGGCGGCCAGTGCCGAGGAGCAGCGCCGCGCTAACGGATCTGGTCCGACTAAGACGCACTTTCAGAGCCGTCTAGCGGCCAAGCTGGTCGCCGTCTTCCGTCCTGAGTCGCTCGGGCGCTTGGTCCGCCGACAGCCCGGCCGCCAGCGATGTGATGTCCAGGTTGTGTTCCACGATCGTAAGTTGAACACGCGATTCCATTTCGCAACCTCCAGCAAAACCGAAGTCGGCATCGACCGGATGCCGACAACCTGGGTTGATGATGCGCCCGCATATCTTCCCACACGCGAGTTGCTCACGATCTACCCCGGGTTTCTATCGGTCTATGATGGGCATTATCTGGAGTTCGAGGAGACCTGGCGTGACCTGTGTTTCTTGCTTGGCCTTCCATTGGTTCGTGGGCCGCGTGAGGCTGTGGTCAAGAAACTGTTGGAACCGCTTGAGGAATCGATGGGGGGCAAGATCGAGTTGGACCGCAACGGTCGATTCTATTTGAAGGAAGAGGGGGGGAGTAGAGTGGAAATGCCGCTTGTTGCAGAGGGGATGCGGAAGCTGGCGATGGTGGCCCGGTTGATCGCAACCGGAGCGTTGCTGGACAAGGGATATTTGTTCTGGGACGAGCCTGACGCGAATCTCAACCCGCATTTGATTCGGGGAATCGCACGCACAATCCTCCATTTGTGCAGCAATAATATTCAGGTATTCATCGCCACCCACAGTCTTTTTCTGCTTCGCGAAATCGAAATTCTCGCTCGGGATCCGGAATTTTCCGGTCTGGACTGCCGGTATTTCGGTCTGCATCGCGTTGACGGCGAAGTGAGCGTTCAGCAAGGTCCTGGAGTCGATGATATCGGCACGATCGTTGCATTGGACGAGACGATCGAGCAGGCCGATCGCTACCTGGAGATGGAGGCGTAGCCTATGATATCAGTGAAGGAGGGAGGGCTGGAGTTCGAGTTCCCGGATGGGATATCGGCGACGAAGTTTGACTCGTGGAGCTTCTATCGTCATCAGTTTCAGAAGATCTGTGGTGGGACAAAGGCCGTTGATATCGTTGCCACGGACGGTCGATCGGTCTGGCTACTGGAGATCAAGGACTATCGAACTTCCCCGCGACGCAAGAGCCTCGAACTCGGCGACGAAATTGCCCGAAAAGTTCGCGACACGCTGGCCGGTTTGACGGCCGCGGCTGCGAACGCCCTGGACGAATCGGAACGGGATTTGGCACGTCGGGCCATCTGCGCGACTGCTAAAATCCGCATTGTCGTACACTTGGAACAAGTCAGGCATCCATCCAGACTCCTCCAAAAGGTGGAAGTGTTTGCCGATTTGACGCAGAAACTCCGGCAGCTGCTCAAGTCGGTCGACCCCCACCCAATGGTAGTGGATATTGCCGTCTCAGGGGGATGTCCGTGGATTGTTCGATCCGTACGCCGATAACCGGTATGTGGATTTCTCGATTCTACCTTTTTGTGTCGACGGCCTCGAATCGATAGCAGATTTGCGCATGACGCACTGCCGGGTCCTGTCGGCGAATTCACTGGCCGGCAGGGGATGCAACGACACTTGGTTCCCGCAGTAATCATGATGGACACCACACGACTCAGCAAAACCATCGCGTACATCCTGCGCCATGCTCCCTGGGAGTTTGAACTCGAACTCGACGAAGAGGGGTGGGTTCCGATCGAACAATTGATCCAAGGACTGCGGACCGAGCAGCCGTTCACCGCCGTCACGCAGGAGGATATCACGCGGATGATCGCGGCCTCGCCGAAGGCTCGCTTCGAGATCGTC
>CAZJYH010000853.1:0-2287 GCA_964549365.1 uncultured Alphaproteobacteria bacterium | reverse complement strand
TGAGGATGCCCGGCATGTACTGGAGCGATCGGAACACGTCGCTCTCGCCGCCGATGCGTATCTGGCTGAGCTGCTGGATCGGGATGTTGACGCGGCTGATGTCGATCTGCCGCTTCTCCTCGTCGCGGTTCGCGGTGACCGTGACGCCGGCCCGCAGCGATGCGCGCGGTGTCATCACCACCGAGATCTTCCGCGATTCGCCGGGGGCGAGATCCACCGTCATCTCGTAGCGCTCATAGGCGATGGAGCTGACCACGATCGTGTGCTTCCCGGCGGGGACGTTCTTGATCACGAAGAAGCCGCTCTTGTTGGAGAACGCTCCAAGCTTCGTCCCTTTCACCGTCAGCGTTGCGCCGATGATGGTCTCGTTGTTCGTGGAGTCGGTCACATATCCGTTGAGCGTTGCGTCCTCGGTCTGCGCGTGAAGAACCACGCGCGGCGCGAGGAGCGATCCCAACATGAGGAGGAGAGCGCCGAGGCTTCTCCTGGTTCTGGTACACATGGTATCGGTCGTTAGAGTGAGTTGCCGATCGATCGGTGCATGCCGAGGCATACCGGTTTGGGCCGAAGGATACTGCACGATTCTCGATTGGTTGCGCGGCGCCGTGATCTCTTGCAGACGATTACAAGACGCAGGACCCGTCCGAATCTTGACGCCCTCCGCGATGTTCGCGTCACCCGTCGGGAGTGCCGTGGATGCCGCATTGACGGATCGTATCGGAAAAGATGCGATGCCGGTCGATACGATGCCGGCCGGAGCGACGGCATCGGCATCGGCATCGTGCGCCCCGGAACGACACTTGCGCCGCGCGATTCCTGACGTACGGACGCGGATGCCGCGAATTGTTACGCCTGCTCGAAGTGTGACGATGGTGATGCGGCGGGGCGATGCACGGTATCGGCGCGGCAGCTTCGCGCGGTGTGGTCGGCGAATGTATGACGCTCGTCCTCAGCGAACGCGCCCGCGGCGCAGTTCCGCGATCGAATAGAACGTGTCGCGCCAGCGTACGCCCCCGTGTACGCTGGTCAGCACCGCCGAGCGGGCGAACGCGTACGCGAAGAGGAGCACGGCCAACGGATGCAGCGCGCCGATCCAGAACGGGAAGCCGTGCACGCGTCCGTTCAGCGCGTACGTAGCCGTCACTGCCGTGATCGCACCGACGGTGCACCACGCGGCGACGGTGCCCGCGCCGCCGACGGCAAGCAGATACGGGAGAAGCGCGTACGGCGCAAGCAGCACGAACGCGCAGAGCAACACCGTGGCGATCGCCATCGGGATGTTGAAGCCGATCCCGGCGAAGCCGCTGCGCTCCAGCCCGCGAACCGTGTCGCGGGCTCCTTCACGCCATCGAACGCGCACCTGGTCCTCCGCGCGCACCGCCGTCGACCTGCCGCCATGCCGCTTCACCAGCAGGCCGAGCATCAGGTCGTCGGCGATCTCCAGGCGGAGCGCCTCGTGCCCGCCGAAGCGATCGTACACCTCGCGCCGCACCATGTTGAACGCGCCCACGCCCACGAACGCACGCATCGATCGCGACTCCACCATCCAGATCCTGTAGACGATCGTGAAGACCATGGTGAAGAAGGAGAGGAGCGCGGCCTCGACGTATCCCTTCCACAACATGCGCGGGAACATCACAAGGTGGTCGGCGCGGCGTGCCGATGCGAAGGCGACGGCGGTGCGGACGGCGCTCGGCTCGAACAACACGTCGGCGTCGGTGAAGAGCAGCCACTCGCCGCGCGCGTGCGCGGCCGCGACATGCAGCGCGTGGCACTTGCCGAGCCATCCGGCCGGGAGGCGGTCCACGTGCAGCGCGGTGATGCGCCCGGCGTGCTCGGCGGCCATGCGGTCCAGAATCGCGCCGGTGGCGTCGGTCGAGCGGTCGTCCACCACGATCAGCTCCAGCCCCGGGTAATCCAGCGCCAGCAGCGAGCGCAGCGCGGGCTCGATCGTCCCGGCCTCGTTCATCGCCGCAACGATGATGCTGACGTTCGGCCACGGCCCGTTCATGGCGGGGGCGTTCGCCGCGCGCGGCAGGCGCAGCCGTATCACGAGCACCAGCGCGAAGACGAGGGCCGCGACCGCGAGGAGCACGACGGCGTAGATGTTCAGGACGAGGGGCATGATGCTGGATTTCGGTGAGCGCTACGTGCTGCGCGAAGTTCAACGTTCAAAGTGCAACGTTCAACGTTCATAGTGCAAGGTTATGGGAGCGAGGCGAGTGCAGGCTCTCAGGGCACCGTTCAACGTTCAAAGTTCACGGTTATGGGAGCGAGGCGAGTGCGG
>CAZJYH010000852.1:0-2291 GCA_964549365.1 uncultured Alphaproteobacteria bacterium | reverse complement strand
AAGCAAAACGTTTGTGATCTTCTGCTGCTCAATCGATTCCATAATCTCTGCGGAGTCGACGTCGCGCATGACGAGGCTGGTACAGCCAATGTACAGCGCGATGACCACCCACCCCGCACCGGCGATATGAAATAACGGCAACGCGGCGAGGCTGACGCTGTCGACGTCGAATTTCCATTGCTTGGCAAGCTCATCCATGGGACCGAGCACGTTGTCGTTGGACAAAACGACGCCCTTCGGCAGTCCGGTTGTCCCCGATGTGTACAGCTGGAAGGAGACGTCACTCGGCCCAGTGACGACACCGGGGTCCTCATCGGCCCGGGCGTCGATCCAGTCGGTGAAATCAGTCCATTCGTCGTGATCGCCGACCGCGATAACGGTGGTGACCCCGGCGAGTTGGTCCCGAATCGCTTCGATATGGCTGAAGAACTCAGACCCGACCACTATTAACCGCGCATTGGCATGTTCGATGATCTGCAACATCTCGGGCGGCGCCAGGCGCCAGTTGATGGCCACGCAGACCGCACCGAGCTTGGCGAGACCGAACAAGACATCGAAGTACTCGAGACCGTTCTTGTCGATGAACGCTACGCGGTCGCCCAAACCGATGCCTGCCGCCCTGAACGCTTGAGACGTCCGATTCGAGCGCTCGTGGAGTTGCGCATAAGTGATACTCCGATCGCCAAAGCGTAGAGCGATCCCCTCAGGCCGTTGAGCGCCGTGTACGCGCACGATATCCGCGAGGCTCCTGATCCCGGAAGTGCTCATGAGAATGCGCGACTCGCTGTTAGGCACGCAGCTTCCCCAGCGGCGGCAACGTTCCGCATCCGACACGAACTAGAAGTCATGATCAGATTCGACTGCTGCCTGAGGCGGCCGTCAATCGTGAGCATTCGCTCGCATGACGTCCGCCCGGACATGGTGGGCCGGGGCGACCGCGGCGCGAGTTAAGCGGATCTCGCCGCCTGGCATTCCTTTGCTGATGGTCTGTTGACTGTAACGAGGCAGGGAACGTCACCCAGCCGCCGATACGAGGAATAAAGCCGCATCCAGACTTCGTCACCATGTTGATCAGGTGAAAGTTCGAGCTGCGCTCAGTACGCCGACACGCTTCGCACACGCCAATATTGACATTTGCTAAAACCTCTTGGACCATGAGATTCCAGCAATGCTCTGATGGGAGTGACGCTTGGAACGAACATCGGACGCCTCACCCGCGGAGGTAGAGGCGCTCAAGAAGCCCAAGCGCGCATCGTCCACGGCACCTCTGACCGCTCGTCAACTCGAGGTTCTCCAGTACATCGAGCGCTTCAGTCGGGAACATGAATTTCCGCCGTCGGGCCGCGAGGTTGCCGAAGCTTGTGGCCTCGGAAGTCCGTCCGGAGCCCATCGGATGATCTGCACTCTCGAACACAAGGGATATCTCACGAGGAGCCCGGGGCGCAGCCGCGGGCTCTCTTTGATAACAAACGAGTTCGACGGCTCGTCGCTGAGCCCACGGGAGTCCGAATTGCTCGCCACAGTTTGCATCGAGCCGCACCGAAGGATTCGGGATGCCGAGCTCGCCATGGCGGCAAGCATTTCTGACAGAGCCATACGAACATGGTTGATCGAGGACGCTGCAGCACGGAATGAGCGCCTCATATCCTTGGACACTGAAGAACGACTGCGTCTGGACGCGGCGATCGTCAGGCGTAAGTTCAGCAACTTTCCAGACAGTGTCCAAATCCTCCAGCTTCCGGTCGCCGCTGTGCGACACCGGTGGGCCGATTTCGTCGTCTCGAGCTTCGTCACGAACCGCGTCCAAACCAAACTCTCGCGCGAACTCGACCAGTTCCGTGAATTCCGCAACGTGTGTTTCTGGCGAGACATAGAGATCTGCACGACGGCCGGGGACCAGGCGGAGATCTGGCTCGACGAGATCCTCGCCTCGGACGACTTCGATCGCCAGCCGTTGGGTGTGCGAGTGCGTGAATTGTGCCGGCGAACGATGAATGCTTCTGCAACCTTCGAATACACCGTGGGTCTTCCGCCAGGTTTCGTTGCTGATCTCACTCGCGAAGTGTTTAGAGCTGAGCAATTCGTCGAGCTCTGCGGGTCCGATTTCCTGGCGTAGCTCCCAGCTTCATCGCTCTCCGCGAGGCTAGTCTCGCATGTCATCATCCGAATCACTCGGGCGGAGCGCCCTAGAAGTCGTATACGTTGTTTGGCACTTTTGCGCATTCAGCTACTTTGTTGCGTTAAGTTAAGCGTGATCCGACCACCTCGAACGTGCCGTCACCAATTCGGGC
>CAZJYH010000851.1:2008-2309 GCA_964549365.1 uncultured Alphaproteobacteria bacterium | reverse complement strand
CGGCTCCATCCACACGAACTTCGCGCAGCTCGCCGAGCACGACGAGGGGCTGCTGCGTCTGGGATTGCTCGCGGAGCGATACTTCCCGGATGATCCGAACACCGCGCTGCTGAAGCTGCGGCAGTTCGCCGAGCGGCTGGCGCAGAACACCGCGGCGCGCATCGGCCTGTACGCCTCGGCGCAGGAGCCGCAGGCGGATCTGCTCCGGCGGCTGGAGGAGAACGGCATCCTCACCCGCGAGATCGCCGGACTGTTCCGGCAGGTGCGGTAATATTAAGCGGACAAGGTACTGCAAGTATAT
>CAZJYH010000851.1:0-1998 GCA_964549365.1 uncultured Alphaproteobacteria bacterium | reverse complement strand
AACGCCGCCAACCACGCGCTCGCCGGCGATCACCGCACCGCGCTCGCCACGCTGAAGATCGCCTGGCAGCTCGGGCTCTGGTTCCACCGCACGTTCACGAACCCGGACTATCGCTCCGGCGCCTTCATCCCGCCGAAGCCGCCGCCGGACACGACAATCGAGGCGCGCGAGCAGTCCGCCGAGGCACGGCGCGAGGCGGCCGAGCTGCGCGCGGAGCTGGAGAGCCTGCGCGCCGAGGCGGAGCGGAACCGCACGGAGGCGGAGCGGCAGCGCGACGCCGGGCGCGAGGCGACCGATCGGCTCGGCGCGATCGAGGCGGAGCTGCGCGCCGCGCACGACGAGCGCGCGTTCTGGGAGGAGATGGCGACCGAGGTGGAAACGGAGAAGGCCGCGCTCGAGCGGGCATTGGCCGAGCGCCAGAAGGCCGCCGCCGCGGGGCCGCGCACGTCCGCCGCGAGGATGGCCGCCGCCGGCGTAACGGCCGCCGCCGCGCTGCATCTCGGCGAGGCCGAGACGCGCCTGCTGATCGATGAGGCGCTGCGCGCCGCCGGATGGGAGGCCGACACGAGAACCCTGCGCCACTCCGCCGGGGCACGCCCCGAGAAGGGACGCAACATCGCGATCGCCGAATGGCCCACCGCGAACGGCCCGGCGGACTATGTGCTCTTCGTGGGGACCACGCCGATGGCGGTGGTGGAGGCCAAGCGCCGCAACGTGGATGTGGCCGGCACGCTGGAGCAGGCCAAGCGCTACAACCGAGGCTTCCGCGAGGCCGCGCCGCGCTTCCCGGTCGCCGTCGGGACATCCACGGTCGGGGCCGCCGCCGGCGACGATCCCGCGGCCGAGTATCCGATCCCCTTCGTCTTCTCCACCAACAGCCGCCCCTTCCTGCGCCAGCTTGCCGAGAAGAGCGGCATCTGGTTCTGCGACCTGCGCCGCGCCACCAACCTGGCCCGCCCGCTCGACGGATGGTACACACCCGACGGGCTGGCCGAGCTGATGAAGCTGGACACCGCCCGCGCCGACGAGCAGTTGCGCACCGAGCCGTTCGCGTTCGGATTCCCGCTCCGCGCCTACCAGCGCGCCGCCATCGAGGCCGCCGAGCGCGCCGTGGCCGAGGGGCGCCGCGAGATGCTGCTGGCGATGGCCACCGGCACCGGCAAGACGAAGACCTGCATCGCCCTGGTCTACCGGCTGTTGAAGGCCCGGCGGTTCTCGCGCGTGCTCTTCCTGGTGGACCGCACCGCGCTCGGCGAGCAGGCTGCCAACGCGTTCAAGGACACGCGCATGGAGAACCTGCAGACCTTCGCCGACACCTTCGGCATCAAGGAGCTGGAGGAGACCACGCCGGACGCCGACACGTTCGTGCACATCGCCACGGTGCAGGGGATGGTGCAGCGCCTGCTCTTCGCCGGCGAGGAGGGGCCGCCGCCCGTGGACCGCTACGACTGCATCGTGGTGGACGAGTGCCACCGCGGCTACCTGCTCGATCGCGAGCTCTCCGAGACGGAGCTGGCGTTCCGCGGCCACGACGAGTATATCTCCAAGTATCGCCGCGTGCTCGATTACTTCGACGCGGTGAAGATCGGCCTGACCGCCACCCCCGCGCTCCACACCGCGCAGATCTTCGGCCCGCCGATCTTCTCCTACAGCTACCGCGAGGCGGTGATCGACGGCTTCCTTGTGGACCACGAGCCCCCCGTGCAGATCACCACCGAGCTCTCGGCCGGGGGCATCGTCTGGAAGACCGGCGAGCCGGTGCATGTCTACGACGCCCGCCGCGCGCAGATCGACCTGTTCACCGCGCCGGACGAGATCCGCATCGACGTGGAGGGCTTCAACAGCAAGGTGATCACCGAGCCGTTCAACGCCACGGTGTGCGAGTACCTGGCCCGCGAGCTGGACCCCTCGGCCCCCGGCAAGACGCTCATCTTCTGCGCCACCGATCACCACGCCTCGCTGGTGACGCGCCTGCTGAAGGAGGCGTTCGAGCGCCAC
>CAZJYH010000850.1:0-2326 GCA_964549365.1 uncultured Alphaproteobacteria bacterium | reverse complement strand
CTCGCGCACGGCATAATCGTGCACAAGCCTGTCGCGGGTCGCGCGCAGATACAGCATTGGGACGGTGGAGCGCCCCGGCGCACCCCACCTCGCGCGCAGGGCGCATCGCAGTCGGGCGGCCGGCACATCCGGCGGCACCGAACCGACCGCCTGGCACGCCCGGGCCGCCGCCTCGGGGTCCGCGTGTCCGTTCAGCAGCAGGGCCCGCACGAGCGATCGGCCACGGCCGAGGCGCATCGTCACGCCGTTGCAGAACGGCATCGCGATCGCCGCGAGCAGCCACGGCCACGGGCGCGCAACGAACGAGCCGGCGAGCACCACCGCCGCGACGCGCCCCGGCTGCGCCGTCGCAAGACGCGCGGCGACGGGACCGGAGAACGACTCGGCGATGAGCACGACGGGCCCCTCCGGCGGCATCCGGGCGGCGACCAGATCGGCCGGCGCGTCATACTCCAGAAATCGATCGGATGGGTAGGCGACCACGCTCGTGCGGGCATGCGCCGCCCACGCTTCGGCGAAGCACCCGAGCGGCAGGCCGGTGCCGTCCAGGCCGGGGAGGATCAGTGTGTTCGGGTATCGATACATGGGGAAGATCGATCGCGCGCAAGGGGCGCGGCGCGTGAAGATAGCGCCGTGCGCGGTTCGTCCCGTGAACGGGCAACGCAGCGCGGACGAAATGCCGCGGACCGGAGCGTCCGTGCCGGCGTTCGGGCGCGGCACCTATATTGCCGCATGACGAATCGTGCATGGATGATATACGGCGCCTACGGGTTCACCGGACGGTTGATCGCCGAGGAGGCGGTGCGGCAGGGACACAGGCCGCTGCTGGCAGGGCGATCGCCGCGGAAGCTGGCCGAGCTCGCCGACGAGCTGGGCCTGGAGTGGATCGCGCTGAATCTGGACCATCACGACCTGCTCGTTGCCGCGCTTCGCGATGTCGATCTGGTTATGCACGCCGCCGGGCCCTACGCCGCAACCTGCGCACCGATGGTGCGCGCATGCCTGGAGGCACGCGCCGACTATGTGGATCTGAGCGGTGAACTCGCTTCGCTCCGCCACATCTTCGCGGCGCATGACGAGGCGCGTGAACGCGGCGTGGCGCTCGTTCCGGGATGCGGCTTCGACGTGGTCCCGACCGACTGCCTCGCCGCCTCGCTCGCCTCCCGCGTGACCGATCCCGTGCGCCTGGAGATCGCGATCGCATCCGCCGTCAGCCCAAGCCTCGGCACCGTGCTCGCCGCGCTCGGGCAGATACGCAACGGCGGCTGGGTCCGACGCGACGGCCGCCTCACACCGTTCGCGATCGGACGTGGAGCACGACGCGTTCGGTTCACATCGGGAATGCGCACGGCCCTGCCGATACCGGTCGGCGATCTCGAGACGGCCTGGCGCAGCACCGGCATCGGCACCATCATCACCTATCTGGCCGTGCCGCGCATCGCGGCCGCGGCAGCCTTCGTCATCGGCCCACTGCTCCGCCTGCTGGCCGCGCTCGCGGCAGGGAGCGGCTTCGTGCGCCGCATCGTCGCGCGGTTCGCAAGGGGACCGGCAGCCGAGAAACTTCTTGCGGCTCGCGCCCAGATTTGGGCCGAGGTCCGCGGCGCGCAAGGGAACAGCGCGGAGGGATGGATGGAGACGGCCGAGCCGTACAAGTTCACCGCAACCGCCGCGGTGATGGCCGTGGAGCGCTTGCTCGAAGCCGGGATATCGGGCGCGTTCACCCCGGCGCAGGCGTTCGGATCGGACTTCGTGATGGAGGTGAGCGGAACCCGGCGAACGTTCGGTGCGACGCCGGAGCCTGAGCGCCGGCGCTGACGACCGAGACCTGACGGCAAGGGTGCCCGACGATATCACGACGGCAAGGAGCGAACGGACGATCGCTCGCCGCGACAATCGTACGCTTCATCGTCGTCTCATCGATGCAGGAAGGATGGATGCGGCGGAGGGGATCAACATCACGATGTCGAGAGAACTCTCGTGAACGCGCCGGTGTGATGGGCATGGGATTGGGGGACCGCCGGGACGAATATCGGTACGCGTCATGCATGGGACAAGCCAAGACACGATCACCGCATGCGTGCCGCCTCGGCGAGCTTCCGGAGCCGCGCGTGCTCACCTGTTGAAGCAACACACGCCCGATTCGGCGTGCCCGCATCGCCGAGGCAATGCGGGCACACCGGATGCGCTCAGAATACTATCAGGTCAAACTCGACATTCGCGCTTCCCGATTTCTTGCTGCTCGACAGCAGGGCACGCGGCAAGATCTCCGAGAGCCCCGTGCTGCTCACCGTCAGCGCCAGATAGTAGCCCGCATCGAAGTACATGC
>CAZJYH010000849.1:0-2328 GCA_964549365.1 uncultured Alphaproteobacteria bacterium | reverse complement strand
CCAAGCAGGCCGCGGCCTACCGCCAGGTGTCGCGGCTGCTGCGCCGCCCGCCGGGTCGCGAGGCGTATCCGGGCGACGTGTTCTACCTGCATTCGCGCCTTCTCGAGCGCGCCGCGAAGCTGGATGCGGGCTACGGCGGCGGTTCGCTGACGGCGCTGCCGGTGATCGAGACGCAGGAGAGCGATCCGTCGGCCTACATCCCGACGAACGTGATCTCCATCACCGACGGGCAGATCTACCTGATGCCCGGTCTGTTCAACGCCGGTGTGCGTCCGGCCATCAACGTCGGCATCTCGGTGTCGCGCGTGGGCGGCAACGCGCAGATCAAGGCGATGAAGAAGGTCTCCGGAACGCTCAAGCTCGACCTGGCACAATACCGCGAGCTGGAAGCGTTCGCCAAGTTCGGTTCGGATCTCGACAAGTCCACGCAGCAGCTGTTGCGCCGAGGCTCGCGCCTGGTGGAGCTGCTCAAGCAGGGGCAGTATCAGCCGGCTCCGGTTGAGGAGCAGGTTGCGGTGATCTGGGCCGGAACCAACGGTTACCTCGATCCGCTCGAACTGTCGGACGTGCGCCGCTTCGAGAAGGAGTTCCTGGACTTCCTGAAGGCCCGTTACCCGGATCTGCTCCCGTCGATCGCGACGAAGAAGGAGCTGTCGGGCGATATCGTCGACGCGTTGAAGAAGGCTGCCGAGGAGTTCTCTCGCGCCTTCGGTGGGCGCACGGGCGCGTAAACGGCAGGGAGTAGTGTGAGCCAGAGCGCGTGCGCGTTGAAGGCGCGCCGCGCAGCGAACGGATAACTCGAGCTTTCAATGGCAAAATACCGCGAGATACGAAGCCGCATTCAGGGCGTCGACAACACGGCGAAGATCACGCAGGCGATGAAGATGGTGGCCGCCGCGAAGCTGCGTCGCGCGCAGGACGCCATCATCGCGTTCCGTCCGTACGGGCGGAAGCTGCGCGAGATGCTGCAGTTCCTGGCGGCGAACATCGAGGATGCAACCAACCCTCTGCTGGAGGAGCGGCCGGTGCACCGCGTCTGCCTTGTTGTCGTGGCGGCCGATCGCGGCCTTTGCGGTGCGTTCAACAGCAGTCTGTTGCGCGCGGCGAACGCAATGATCAGCGGCGAGTTCGCGGCGTTTGCGGCCGACGGACGACTCGACGTGGTGACCGTCGGCAAGCGCGCGGTGGACTACTTCTCCAAGCGCAAGGTGAACGTGATCGCGCAGTATGCGGGCATCTTCAACGGCCTCGACTTCTCCACCGCGCAGGACATCGTGCGCAAGGTGAGCAACGGGTTCCTGGACAAGGAGTACGATAAGGTGGTGGTCATCCACAACGAGTTCAAGTCCGTTGCGAAGCAGAGCATCGCCGCGCTGCAGTTGCTTCCGATCCCGAAGCCCGAGGAGAACAAGCCGGCTCCGGGAACGCTCGGCCTGGACTATATCTTCGAGCCGGGGCGCGACGAAATTCTCGACGCCCTGCTTCCGAAGCATCTGAACACGCAGGTCTGGAACGTCCTTCTCGAGTCGAACGCCGCCGAGCAGGGGGCGCGGATGACGGCGATGGAGAACGCCACGAAGAACGCGAAGGATCTGGTGAAGTCGCTGCGGCGGAGCTACAACAAGGCGCGGCAGACGGCGATCACCACGGAGATCCTGGAGATCGTTTCCGGTGCCGAGGCCTTGAAGGGCTGACGGCGACCCAACCGGCCTGATGATGTACGATCGGGGAATCTTCGGTACGCGAAGGTTCCCCGTCGCCTTTTCATGGCGGGCCGTTGACGGGCGTTGTTCCCGCGCGCGGCCGAACGTGCCGCGCGCGTTGCCTGCACGAACTTCCGATGAAGCTCCCCGCGACGCAGTCCGCTCCGTTTGCGCCGAGTCGGGCTCCTCTATCTCACGTTCCGGTAGCACCCTCCGCGATGTCCGCAGCAACCGAATCCATACCGCAACCCTCCGGCAGCTTCTTCCGGTCACCGGTGTTCCCCATCTTCCTGGTGGTTGCCGTCGACGTCTTCGGCTTCACGCTCGTGATGCCGCTGCTGCCGTTCTATGCCGAACATCTCGGCGCCTCGCCGCTGGTTGTCGGGTTGCTGGCGGCGGCGTTTGCCGTCTGTCAGTTCGTTGCCGGGCCGATTCTCGGCCGCCTGTCCGATCGCATCGGCCGGCGGCCGGTGCTGCTGCTGAGCCAGGTGGGGACGTTCATCGGCTTCATCGTGATGGGGTTCAGAACCACGCTGCTGGTGCTCTTCATCGCGCGCATCATCGACGGCGTGACGGCGGGGACTCTGAGCATTGCGCAGGCGTACATCAGCGACGTCACCAAGCC
>CAZJYH010000848.1:0-2330 GCA_964549365.1 uncultured Alphaproteobacteria bacterium | reverse complement strand
CGGCGTACCGTTGTTCTTGATCACGAAGTCCGCCGCCTCCACCTTCCGTTCTGCCGGCATCTGCGCCGCGTCGCGGGCGGCGATCGTCGCCACGTCCACGCCGTCGCGCTCCGCCGCGCGCTTGAGTCGAAGGTCGCGGTCGGCATCCACCACCACAAGGTAGTCGAATCGTCCCTCGCCGCCGGTCTCCAGGATCAGCGCCGCCTCGCACGCGACGGCCCGATACCCCTCGGCCACGAGCGCCCGCGCCCGCACTCCCTGCTCGGCGATCGTCATCGGATGCACGATATCGTTCATCCGCTCGCGCAGAGCCGGGTCGCCGAAGATCCGCTCGGCCAGATAGGCACGATTCAGCTCGCCGCTCGGGAGGAACGCCGCCTCACCGAAGGTCTCACGCAGTCGGGCCTTCATCGTCTCGTCGGCCGCCATCAACTCCTTTGCCACCTCGTCGGCGCCGATCACCGGAATGCCGCACGCACGGAAGACCTCGGCCACGGCGGACTTCCCCGACCCGATGGAACCGGTCAGTCCGATGAGGATATACTCCTGGCTCTTCGCCTCGTTCACAGCGCCATCCTTGGATGAAGGTTGTAGAGAGTCCGGCCGCAACCGCGCCGAAGCCCACGAAAATAGCCCCAACCGCGCGTATCGACGGCCTCCGGCGGACGAAGCGAACGCAGGCCCTACAAAAAATTGCATCTGCGAGGGCTCGCTCCCTTGATGGAACCGGGGGTGTCGCGTATGTTTGTCCCAACTGCGACCAAATAGGTCGTAGTTTAACAGGCCCGATCATAGCACTGTATCCGTGAGACAGCAATGCTCCGGTTCTCCAAAAAAGTGGAATACGGGTTGATCGCGCTTCGGCATCTGGCTCTGCTTCCGGAGGGAGCGTCGGCAACAGCGCGTGAGATCGCCGAGGAATACGGCATCCCTGCGGAGCTGTGCGCCAAGACGCTGTCGCTGTTGTCGAAGGCCGGGCTGGCGCGCTCCACCGAGGGGCTTCGCGGCGGGTACTCGATCGGCACGATGCCGGCCTTCATCTCCGTACAGTCGGTGGTCGAGGCGATCGACGGCGAGCAGGCGCTCACCGAGTGCATGGAGAGTGGCACGACCTGCACGCTGCACGGCGTTTGTACGATACGGGAGCCGTTGCGCCGCCTGCAGGAGACGATCAACCGCACGCTGACGCAGATGACGCTCGCCGAGATGATCTGATCGGCCTCCTCCCTCCCGGCGCCTCCGCCCCTGCGCGCGATCGAACCGCGCCTCGTTTCAATGACGACGAAGAGTACAATCAACGGATAGAACCGAAATCATGAAGCTTCCGATTTATCTCGACAACAACGCGACCACGAGGATGGACCAGCGGGTGCTCGATGCGATGCTCCCGTATTTCAACGACATCTACGGCAACGCCGCCAGCCGCAACCACGAGTTCGGATGGCAGGCCGAGGCCGCGGTCGAGTCGTCGCGTGAGGCCATCGCCGCCGCGATCGGCGCCGACCCCAAGGAGATCGTCTTCACGTCGGGAGCCACCGAGTCGGACAATCTCGCCATCAAGGGTGTCGCTGAGATGTACCGCTCGAAGGGTGACCACATCATCACGGTGACCACCGAGCACAAGGCCGTGATCGACACGTGCAAGGCGCTGGAGCGCAATGGATTCCGCGTGACCTACCTCCCGGTCGATCACGAGGGCTTCATCGACCTCGACCGCCTGCGCGAGGCGATCACCGAGAGCACCATTCTCGTCTCGGTGATGCACGGCAACAACGAGATCGGAACGCTTCAGGATATCGCCGCGATCGGCGCGGTCTGCCGCGAGCGCGGCGTGTTGTTCCACACCGACGCCACGCAGACCGTCGGCAAGGTGCCGTTCAATGTCGATGCTCTCAACGTGGACCTGGCCTCCTTCACGGCGCACAAGATGTACGGTCCGAAGGGCGTCGGGGCGCTCTACGTTCGCAAGCGTAAGCCCCGCGTGCGCCTCGTGGCGCAGATGGACGGCGGCGGGCACGAGCGCAACATGCGTTCCGGCACGCTGAACGTTCCGGGAATCGTCGGCTTCGGCAAGGCACTCGAGATCGCGGTTGCGGAGATGCAGCAGGATGCGGCGCACGCAATCCGACTGCGCGACAAACTCTACAACGGTTTCAAGGCGGTGCTCGACGAGTTGTACGTGAACGGACCCGATCCGCTCACGCGCGCGTCGGATCGCCTCCCCGGCAATCTGAACGTCTCGTTCGCCTACGTCGAGGGAGAGGCGATGATGATGGGAATCAAGGAGATCGCCGTTTCCTCGGGATCGGCCTGTACATCGGCCTCGCTGG
>CAZJYH010000847.1:251-2330 GCA_964549365.1 uncultured Alphaproteobacteria bacterium | reverse complement strand
CTGCGCATGAACCGCGGCGATGAGCTCACCAGCTAATTCACCAATTACCTGCGGCCGTAGGTCAGCACCGACAGCGTCTCGCCGTACCCGCCGTTCAAGGTGTCGCAGGGGCAGCTTACCAACAGCACGTCGCTGGCGGTTCCGGCCACGCGCTCGGCCGGCATCCACGTGATGGGAATGAATGTCTTCACGAGCATCACCGACGACGGCTCGTGGGTTGCCAACGACAGCAGCAGCCTGGTGGCGCCCGGCAAGAGCGCCGTCTACCGCATCTACGCGCCGGAGGAGGGGGCCTTCCTGCTCTACAGCACCGGCGCGAACATGGGCGGCCCGTTCAACGCCGGACAGCTTCTCGAAGGATTGTTCGGCTCGATCACCGTGGAGCCGGATGGGGCCGAGTGGTATCGCAGCCAGGTGACCAACGCGGCGCTGTTGCGCGCGACGACCGGATGGATCGACTCCAACGGCAACAAGAATCAGAACGGCAACGGGCTGCCGATCATCAACTACGCGGCGAAGGACTCGACGGGGACGCCGGTGCTGGCGATGCTGCAGAAGAACGGCGACTCCAGCGAGATCATCTACGACGACCTGACGGCCGTCATCACCGGACCGAACGCCGGACGATTCCCGCAGGCGGACACGGCCAACCCGACGTTTTCGCAGAACCCGGCCTATCCGGATCGTCTGCAGCCGTACCGCGAAGTGGTGTTGCACTACCACGAGCCGCTCGGCGCGGCGGTGCAGGCCTTCCCGGTCTTCTACTCGACCCCCGGCACCACGAACCTCACCACGACGCTCGTGTCGGGGCAGGATCGTTTCGCCATCAACTACGGCATCGGGGGCATCGGCGCCGAGATCTACGCGAACCGCATCGGCGTTGGGCCGATGGCCGAGTGCGTCGACTGCGCCTACGAGGAGTTCTTCCTCAGCTCCTGGACCGTGGGCGATCCCGCGATGGTGGTGGATGTCCCCGCGAACGCGGTGGGCACCACGCCGCGCGCGGTGGACAGCACGCTGCAGGCGTTGCTGCTCGACGCGATCGTAAACACGCAGACAGGGGCGCAGCCGACGGCGAAGGCGGGCTTCAAGGCCACCGAGGCGCTTTATCCGGACGATCCCTCGAACGTGTACCACAGCTATCTGAGCGATCACGTGAAGTTCCGCATCCACCATGCCGGCACGGGCGTGACGCACCTGCATCACCAGCACGCGCATCAGTGGCTGCGCTCGCCGAACAGCGACAACAGCGAGTATCTCGACAGCCAGACACTGGATCCCGGCGCGTCGTTCACGCTGGACATGACGTACTTCGGCAGCGGCAACAAGAACCTGACCGTCGGCGATCAGATCTTCCACTGCCATTTCTATCCGCACTTCGCCGAGGGGATGTGGGGGATGTGGCGCGTGCACGATGTGTTCGAGGCGGGGACGGTGATGCAGAACGTCGGAGGGAAGATCATCCCCAAGCCCGGAAGCCGCGCGCTTCCGGACGCGGAGATCGCCGCCGGCACGCCGATCCCGGCGATCGTTCCGCTGCCGACGATCGCGATGGCGCCGATGCCGGCCCCGGTTGCGATCAGCAACGGCCAGATCATCATCTCCGACACGACGCGCAATCCCGGCTATCCGTTCTTCATCCCGGGCATCGCCGGCTCGCGCGCCCCGCATCCGCCGCTCGACTTCGCCACCGGCATCTACTACGATGATTCGGCGGGCGTGAAGGTGCGGCGCAACGGCATTCTCAACGGCGGCCTGCCGCGCCACCTGGTTGCGAGCGGCCAGGTGATGTTCACGCAGGAGACGCAGTTCGACTGGACGAAGGTGATCGACTACCTGACGGCGATCGAGCTTCCCGAGGGCGGAACGCCGGTGGAGATCGCTGCGATGAACGCGCACGCGATCCGCAACCATCCGAGCTACACGCCGGCGGGCGTCCCCGCAATGTATCTCTACAACGGACGTCCGGCGGTTGCCGGGGCGCCGTTCGCCGATCCCGCGGTGGACCTCAACGGCACCCCGGTCACCAAGAAGCGCACCTACAAGGGGGCGGCCATTCAGATGGACGTGGTGCTCAAC
>CAZJYH010000847.1:0-241 GCA_964549365.1 uncultured Alphaproteobacteria bacterium | reverse complement strand
CGACGACGGCAGGGATTACGGGGAAGCCCGCCATCATTATCCGCAGCAGCGCATGCTGGTGCTGACCGACGACATCCGCCCGACGATCGCCGGGGAGCGTCCGCCGCAGCCGTTGTTCTTCCGCGCCAACAGCGACGAGTACATCGAGTTCCAGCACACGAACCTCGTGCCGGACTACTATCAGCTCGACAATTTCCAGGTGCGCACGCCGACCGACATCATCGGCCAGCACATCCACCTG
>CAZJYH010000846.1:0-2331 GCA_964549365.1 uncultured Alphaproteobacteria bacterium | reverse complement strand
GGCGCGTTCTTCCGTCCCGGGGCCGGCACGGTCTTCGGCGGGGCGTTCGGTTATCAGGTGCCTCCGGTGCTGAACCCGCGCCTGACGCTCGGCTTCAGCGGCGGCCAGGTGCGCGCCCTCAGCGATGTTACCTCGTCGCTCTCCGACGATGTGTTCAGTTGGCAGGGGACTTCGTTCCAGGCCCTGTTGATGCAGATGTTGCCGGCGGAGATCCTCGCCACCGTGCACCTGAGCCACGAGTCGCGCGACTACGGGCGGCCCACGATCACGGTGCGCAACACCACGGTGCAGTTGAAGGACCGCATCGATACGCGGACGGCGCTCGAGCTGGGGCTCTCGCGTGAGTTCGCGCTGAACAGCGACGCATCGTCGCTGCTGACCCTGACGCTGAAGGGCGGGCTGGTACGCAACGCCTCCACCAACTATTCGCGGCCGCGCATCCAACTGCCGAGCAACGACTTCCGCGAGAACTACCTGGAGCTGGGACTTTCGTGGGATCCGTTCTGAGGAACGAAGGGGAAGTCCGAGTGTGGAAGTCGGCGTGTACGTGATTGAATAACGTCGGGCGTAGAACTTGGCACTTGGACGATGCCGCACGCTGAACGCGCTCCCTTCCTTTCCTTCACTTTGGATTTGGAACGTGGAACTTGTCACTTGGGAACCCTCGTGAATGCCTCACGCCGCATCACTCTCAACGCATCACTCTCAACGCATCACGCTCCACGTCTGCAAATCTTACACACACACGGTGCCGTCCTGTCGGGCGGTACGATCCTTTTTTCATACCGGTCGGCCAATCTGTCGAGCCGTTCCGGGTGAAGTGCGCGTTTCTACGGTTTGATTCGGCTGGCACGAAGGTTGATCATCTTCCGGGTGTTCCTGGGAACGAGCAAACAAGGCTCCCAGCAGACGATGAACAATCGGTTATTCAACCAGAATCAAGTGACAAGGAGAATCAATCATGTCGATCATTCGTTATCCCGCCGGCAACTTCGGTCTCTTTCAGCGCGATCTTCAGCGCGAGGTCAACAGGCTCTTCGACAGCTTCTTCCCGACGACGCGGAAGTCGACCGAGGAAGGGTTCGAGTCGGCGGTGTGGCGCCCCATGGTGGACGTGCACGAGGATGAGCACAACTTCGTTATCGACGCCGAGCTTCCGGGATTGAAGCGTGAGGAGATCAAGATCAACTTCCAGGACGGCACGCTCTCGATTTCGGGTGAGCGGAGCTACCAGCATGAGAAGAAGGCGAACGGTGAGAACGGCAACGGCGAGAACGGCAACGGTGGGAAGGAGAGGAACGCGCATCGTGTCGAGCGGTTCTACGGCCGCTTCCATCGCAGCTTCACCTTCCCGACGGCGGTCAACTCCGATCGGATCGCCGCGAAGTTCGAGCACGGCGTGCTCACGATCACGGTGCCGAAGGCCGAGGAAGTGCGTCCGCGCCTGATCGAAGTGCAATAGCACTCGGTCCGCCGGCGACGGCCCCCGAACCTGTTGAACGCGCCCGCCCCCGCAACTCCCCGGGGCGGGCGCGGCTCGTTTCCATCGGGGCGTCGGCGCCGCAAAGGCCTCGGCCGCCGGAGATTGTGGCACCGGCCGTCACCCGGGCGCGACCGGTGAGCGGAGCCCGCCATTTACTTCGAATGGTGAAGATTACACCACCTCTTGGATCGTGCTACCCCATACACATATCTTTGCCTGTTTTCTTTGTCAATTCAAAGTGTTGAGGTGATGCGTACGCCATGGCTCGAGAGATGAAACATCGCCCGGCGATGGAGATCGGCATCAGCGGCCTGAGCGACGGAGATCATCCGTTCGCGTTCGAGGCGCCCGCTCAGCAGATCGGCCTGGACGAATCGTTCTCCGGCACTGTGAGCGTCGCCGGCACGCTGCGCAAGGTCTCGACCCAGTACTTCCTGAACGGCACGATCCAGGCCGCCTATGACGGCGACTGCGATCGTTGCCTGGCGCCGATCCATCGGGAGGTGCAGGTGCCGATCGCGATCTACTACCGTACCGGCTTCAACGACCGGCATCCGGACGACGATGCCGATGACGTGGAGATGGTCACGTTGGCACCGGATGCGGAGACGATCGAGCTGGACGACGACGTGCGGCAGGCGATCCTGCTGGACAGACCGTTGAAGATGCTCTGCACGGAGCTTTGCCTGGGGCTGTGCTCCGGGTGCGGGGTGGATCTTAATCGCGAGCGTTGCCGGTGTGACGGCGCGGAGATCGATCCTCGCTGGGCGAAGCTGGCGCAGATGCTGAAGAAGCCGGATGAAGAATAGCAATCGATAGCAAGAACACATACATCTAGCAGGAGACCG
>CAZJYH010000845.1:0-2333 GCA_964549365.1 uncultured Alphaproteobacteria bacterium | reverse complement strand
GGTCGGCGCGAACGTGCCGCTCCACCGCACCGTCACCAGCGAACTCCCGGCCAGCTCCTCACCGCCGTTCGGCGCCAGGATGCGCATGTGCCGGGGCTGCGCGGCCGCCGGGACGGCGCAGAGCAGCACGATCGCGAGGACGAGCAGAGCGCCGCACAGGACACGTCGAGCAGTTGCCGGTTGTCTCAGAGTATTCACGGTGTTTCCCCGAAATTGCCGAATGTCGGTTGACAGTTCCACTTCCAACTCCTCATTCCTACTACCCCATTCCTCATTTCTAATTCCTCATTCCTAATTTCTCATTCTTCATTTCTCTCCCCCGTCCGTCGGAGCGCGCGCACCCCGTCGATCAACTCGCGGGCGGTCGCTTCATCGATACCGAGCCGCTGAAGCATGCGCCGGCGCGCCTCGGCCGCGCGCGCCGTCGCGTCACGATGCGCGGCCCGTTCCGCCTCGTTCATCCCGGCGGTGTCGGCCCCCTGCAATCGAAGCAGGGCGGTATCCGCACGCTCCAACTCTGCCAGCAGCGCCAGCTTCCCGGCATCGGGGAGGCCGATCGGCTCGAGCGCCGGCGCGCGCAGCAGGCGCCGCAACTCGTCGATCCGCTCGCCGAGCCGATCAGGGTCGACCCCGAGAATCTCGGCCTTCCGCCGGTTCAGACCGAACTCGGCGTCGAGCAACGCGAGGTTTCCGCTCATCGGCCTGGGGGCGATCGCCTCCCCCATCACGGCGTGCGCGGCACGCGACGAGCGGTCGGGCGGGTCCCCGGAAACGGTTCCCGACACGGCCGAGCTCGCGTACGCACGGTCGATTTGCGGCGTGTGGTATTGCGCCTCCTGCACGGTGCGGAATCCGCGCATCGTCTCGCGGATCTTCCGGGTGAGCTTCCCCTCGCCGTTGTACTGATAGTACATCCCGAAGTGCGCCTCATCGAAGGAGGCCACCGGCCGCAGCGTGGCCGGGTCGTAGACATGGCAGACCATCTCGGCGGTGGCCGGCTGCAGGCGCAGATCGTCCAGCCAGATCGAGTCGCCCGAGATCGCCGCCGAGGTCTCGACGCCGTAGGTGCCGGCCGGGACGACCACGGAGGTCTCGAAGAGCGCCCAATCGCCGGTCTTCGCCGTGCGTTTCAACTGCGCCCCGCCGATCGCAACCGTGTCCGCCGTCGCGGCCAGCCGCAACTGCAGCGGCGATGTCTTCATCGTGTCCGCCATCGCCGACTCGTACGTATGCCTCGCCCACAGGCGCACGAGGATCGTGTCGGCGCTCGTCAGCGTGTAGGCCGTCTCGATCGGGTCGGACCAGGCACCGTGCGGCACCAGGTAGCTCGCGCGCCCGGCGTGGGCGTATGTCGTCACCACGGCGCCGTTCGCGGCGGAGGTGTCCGGCACGTCGGCCTCGAAGGACTGGAACAGGCAGGCGCCGTACCGGCCGTTCTTCACGATGAGCACCGGCACCTGCTGCCGGTAGCCGAAGCGCGCAGCGCTCGGGATGCCGAAGATGTCCTCTTCCTCGGCCGGCTCGCCGTTCTGGGAGTAGAGCGTGGTGCGGGCTCCGTTCAGCCATTTCGCCACGTCGTTTGTGTCGCGCCAGCGGAAGAGATCGAGCGTGAAGACTCCGGCGTCGTTGTAGTTCCGCTCGGAGGTATAGCTCGGGTTGTCGGAGAAGAGCCCGCTCCCCGGCTTGACGGCGGCGCGATACGCGTACTCGCGCACCGGCCGCCACTTGCCGCGCTTGCCGATCTCGAAATCGTTCGGCGCGCCGTAGAGCACGGGCGGGGCCTCGAAGACGCTCGCCGGCAACACGGGGCTCCGATCGGTGAAGGTCCGCGCGTCCGCCCTGATGGCCTGCGTCTCGCTGATGACCGCAGGCCCGGCCGAGTCGCAGAAGATCAGGCAGGGGAGTGGTACGCTCCCGCAACTCGCGGCGTCGCCGCACCCCTCGGCCGGGAATGTATACATAACACGGCCGTAGGCATCCAGACCGAACGTCCCGCCTGCGCAGTATGTTGCCTCGCAAAACTCGACGGGTTGCTCACGAGCGCTCGAGAGATCACATGCCTTAATCCACCCTGTGTCACATTGAGTTGAGTGGTACATTGTTAAGTATAAATACCCATCCGAATGTACTTCGAACGCTCCAAGCGAATCGACAACGCGCAATCCCCCCGGGACCGATGTGTCCGACAAGTTATTTGCCGGGTGCCAGCCATTCCGAAAAGAAGTGACAGAATCGACTATTCTCCTGTTGCGTATATCGCCAGAGCTACCAAGGAAAGGGAAATGGCACTCCTCATTCATCCATGAAATCAGAACATTCACCGGGCTCTCCCT
>CAZJYH010000844.1:0-2341 GCA_964549365.1 uncultured Alphaproteobacteria bacterium | reverse complement strand
GTGGTGGCCATGGCAGCTACGTCGAGCACGGCAGCGGCACAGCTCGGCTGCTGCCCGACGTACGCGGTCACGATCCAGCCGTCGGTGCCGCTTTTATGCTACCCGATCCAGGTGGACACCAAGTGGAGCAACGGAATCACCGGCACCAGCACGCACACCGCCCCCGGAACGATCATCGTGACCGCTCCGAATCCTCCGGGCTGCTGGCTTTCGCCGCTGACCGGCCTGGCTATCAACGGCGTTGCGATCCCGCTCCCGGTGATCCTCCCGCCGTGCATCGGGCCGATCACGATCGGCGGCTGCACCTACACGATCTGCTTCGTCCGAACCGCGAGCGGCTGCTGGGGAATCGACATCCGATAGCCGGATCGATGCCAACATCGACGTAGCGTGGCATACCGCGGGTGGCGGGTGTGTCGCGGGTGGCGAGTCGCGAGTGGCGGTGTGTGCCTTGCTACGAGACCTTTTCGTGCCACCGCGGAGATGAAATCCGTGGTGGCACGATGCGTTCGTGGCGATAAGCACCCGGTACGGCGTGGATTATTCCCGGCCCGTCTGTTCGTCTGATACGCCGGGCATCACGCTCAGCCCGAGCAGTTCGCGCGCGCGCGCGATCGCGTCGCTCAGGGTGCCGAACACGTTCTCGCGGCCGATGGCGTCGATGATCCCGGAGTTCTCGAGCGCCGTCAGCGGCTGCGCGTGAATGTCCGCGATGAGGAGCGTGCCGCCGCTCCTGCGCAGGCGCCCGGCCGCATCGCGCAGGGCGTGCAGCCCGGTGGAGTCGATCGCCGGCACGTGCCGCATGCGGATGATCCGGATGCGGGCGCCGTGCCCGACAACGTCGGCGGCCTCCACGAACTTGTAGGCGGCGCCGAAGAAGAAGGGGCCGTTGATTTCGTAGATCTCCACATCGTTCGGTAGCGTCTGCGCGTCGATCGCGCCGGAATCATCCCCCGACTCGGCATCGTTCAACTCGCGCGTCACCACGCCCACGTTGGTGACCATTGCCATGCGCCGGATGAAGAGGAGCACCGCGAGCAGCATCCCGGCCTCGATCGCCACGGTGAGATCGAAGACCACCGTGAGGATGAACGTCGTAACGAGCACCACCACATCGCTGCGCGGATCGCGAAGCATCGCCTTGAACGATCGCCACTCGCTCATGTTGTAGGCCACCACCACCAGGATGGCGGCAAGGCACGGCAGCGGTATGGCCGCGGCCCATTGACCGAACAGCAGCATGATCAGCAGCAGCACCACCGCGTGCACGATCCCCGCCACCGGCGTGCGCCCGCCGTTGCGGATGTTCGTGGCCGTGCGCGCGATCGCCCCGGTCGCCGGAATGCCGCCGAAGATCGGCGTGACGATGTTCGCCACCCCCTGCGCGATCAACTCGGTGTTGGAGCGATGGCGCCCGCCGATCATGCCGTCGGCAACGACGGCCGACAGGAGCGATTCGATTGCGGCCAGCAGCGCGATCGTCATCGCCGGCGAGAAGAGGGAGCGAATCTCCGCGATCGTGAACGACGGGATCGACGGCGTCGGGATGTTCGAGGGGATCGCCCCGAAGCGGCCCCCGATCGTCTCCACGGGGAGATCGAACGCCCACACCGCGACCGTCGCGACCACCAGCACAACGAATGAGCCGGGGAGGCGCGCCCAGCCGTAGCGCGACCACAATACGAGCGCGACAAGCGATCCCAGGCCGATCGCCGCGGCGGCCGGATTGATCGTGGCAATATGCGCGCCGTACGCGGCCCACTTGTCGATGAAGTCCGCCGGAACGTGCGCCATGTTCATGCCGACGAGATCCTTGACCTGCGACGTGAAGATGATGAGCGCGATGCCGGCCGTGAACCCGACGATGAGGGGATGCGGAATGAACTTCACCACCGCGCCGAAGCGCGCCAGCCCCATCACCACCAGCATCAGGCCCGCCATGATCGTCGCCAACGTCAGTCCGGCGAGCCCGTGTTCGGCCACGATGCCGTAGACGATGATCACGAACGCCCCGGTGGGCCCGCCGATCTGCACGCGGCTGCCGCCGAGCGACGAGATCAGGAAGCCGGCGATGATCGCCGTGATGAGTCCCTTCTCCGGCGAGACCCCGCTTGCGATGGCGAAGGCGATCGCAAGCGGCAGGGCCACCACGCCGACGACGATGCCGGCCGTTACGTCGGCACCGAACTGACGTGCGGTGTAGTTGCGAAGCGTTGTGAAGATCTTGGGTCGGAACATGATCGCGCCCCCTGAATTCGTGTGCCTGTCTCCTGGAAGCGCAAAAGGTATCACGCCCCGCTTGTTACATAGATTCCAATCTGTGTGGCGATGCATGGCCGCT
>CAZJYH010000843.1:0-2347 GCA_964549365.1 uncultured Alphaproteobacteria bacterium | reverse complement strand
CCCCGAACTCCGGGGCGCGGAGGATCGGTCGATCGGGACGGCCGAGATCGCCGGTGAAGCAGACCCGCAGCGGCGCGCCGGGGCGGTCTATATCCAGCACCACCAACGCGGAGCCCAGGATGTGCCCGGCGTCGTAGAACGTACAGCGCACGTCGTCGGTGACGTCGAAGGTCTTATGGTACGGTCGGCTCTCGAAGCGCTCCATCACGCGCAGCGCGTCCTCGGTGGTATAGATCGGTTCGAACGCCTCGCGCTGATGACGCCGGATGAACGCCGCGTCCGACTCCTGGATGTGCGCCGAATCCGGCAGCATGATCGAGCAGAGGTCGCGGGTGGCCGGGGTGCAGAAGATCCGCCCGCGGAAGCGGTCGTTGTGCCGCCCCTTGACGAGCGAGGGGAGGTTGCCGGAGTGATCGATGTGTGCGTGCGACAGCACCACGGCGTCCAGCTCGGCGGGATCGAAGGGGAGCTCGCTGTTGATCTCGTATGCTTCGCGGCGCCGCCCCTGATACAGTCCGCAGTCCAGTAGGATGCGGTTCCCGTTGTCGGTCGTCAGCAGGTGCATCGATCCGGTGACCGTCCGCGCGGCCCCGAGGAATTCTATCGTCATCTCTGTTTCCGGCAAATGAAGGAGCACGCCGCCGCCCATCGCCGGCGCATGCGGCGAGGAAATTACGACAAGTGCGGCGTTGAGCGACACGCGCGGCCACCAACGGACGGCCGGTACGTGAGGCGTGGTCGATTTCGAGCGGGCATCGGCCCGCCCACAAACTACCACGGCGGCGATGTCGACATCCGACATCGCCGCCGCCATCAATCCATGTATCACCGTTCGCTCATCGAACTTCGTCCATCGAATCAGGTGCGCCTCAGTGCGCCACCACCAACTTCGTGACCGTCACCAAGTCGTCCATCGAAACGCGGACGTAGTAGATGCCGGGCGCCATTCCGGCCACGTCGAGCGGAAGGGAGTTCCACCCACCGGGGAGGCGGCCCGGGTTGAGGGAGCGGACGGTTGCTCCGCGAACGTCGGAGATCGAGATGGAGGGTGCACCCGGCCGCGGCAGCGCGATCGCCACGTTGGCCTGATCGCGCACGGGATTCGGCGACACGCGAGCCGCGAGGGTGTTCGCAACATGCTCGGTCGGTCCCGCATCCGTTGTGGAGACCGGCTCATCGGTCCAGCGCGCGAGGTTGGCCGAGGCCTTTCCACCGGCGGTCGTGAAGCCGCCCCCCGCCCAGACGGTCTTGCCGATCGCGGCAAGCGCGAAGCCGGGGGCATCGATGCCGCTGCCGAGCGGCTTCCAGCCGTTCGCCGCGCTCCACTTCGCGATGTGCGCGGCGGCACCCCCTCCGGCCTTCGAGAAGTTCCCGGTTGCGAAGACATCGCCTGCCGGGGTGATGATCACCTTGTTGGCGGCCGAGTCGAAGCCGCCGTTGCCGACGGTATACCAGGCGTTGCTCTGCGTGCTCCACTTCGCGATGTACTTCATCGGCTTCCCCCCGGCGAATGTGAAGTTCCCCACGACGACGATCGAAGTATCCTGCGCGGCGATGCTCGCGATCGAGGAGGGGCCGCCCTGCGCGCCGACGCCGGTGATGAGGTTCGCCCAGGACGTATCGTTCCAGCGCGCGATGCGCGAGGCGTTGGTTCCGCCCGCCTTGGTGAAGGCGCCCGCGACGTAGAGCGCGTCGCCCACCACCGCCATCGAGGAGATGCCGCCGTCGGTGCCGCGGCGCGTTCCGTCGTCCAGCGAGATGAAGAGCTGCAAGGCATCATCCCAGTAGGCGATGTAGTTCATCGCATCCTGGTTGCCGGTGTAGGTGAAGTTGCCCGCCACGAAGATGCGCGAGCCCTTGACGGCGATATCCATCACGGTGGAGTCGAGCCCCTCGTTCGTGATGTCGCCGAAGGCCACCCACGCCGTGCCGGTCCATCGCGCGATGTTCGTCGTCTTCTGGTCACCGGCGCCGCGGAAGTTCCCGCCGACGATCACGTCGTTGCCGCGGAAGGCGATCGCGTAGACGCGTCCGGCCGGGATGCCGGTGCCGAGCGCGGACCAGGCCGTGCCGTTCCACCGGGCGATTCGGTTGGCCTGAACGCCGCCGACGGTGGTGAAATCGCCGCCGATGTACAGATCGCCGTTCGGTGCCGCCACCGCCTCATAGACGGGACCGTCCGCATTGAACGGGCCGATCTCGTGGTTCCATTGGTCGTCGTCGGATGCCGCCGCCGCCGCCGCCCGGGATGTTCCAACGCGGGCGTCGGGCTCAGGCACGAGCATGCCCTGCGCGTGAACGATGCTGAACACGGAAGGGATCAGCATCGCGAGAAGGATGGCTGCGG
>CAZJYH010000842.1:0-2364 GCA_964549365.1 uncultured Alphaproteobacteria bacterium | reverse complement strand
TGGCCGGCCTTCAAACGATTGAGGCGCTCCGCGAATGCCGTGTGTTGCGGTATGGATATGCGGTGGAGTACGATTACTTCCCGTCGTATCAGTTGCATCACACGATGGAGAGCAAGGTTGTGCGGCGGCTCTATTTTGCCGGGCAGGTGAACGGAACGTCGGGCTACGAGGAGGCGGCGGCGCAGGGACTGGTAGCGGGCATCAACGCGGCGCTGGCGGTTCGTGGTGAGGAGCCGTTGGTGATTGACAGATCCCAGGCGTATATCGGGGTGATGATCGATGATCTCGTGAATCTCACGATCGAAGAGCCGTATCGGATGTTTACGTCGCGCGCGGAGTATCGCCTGTTGCTGCGGCGGGATAATGCGGACTTGCGCCTGACCGGGACAGGTCGTGGGCTGGGGCTGGTAGGATGGGAGCAATTCGACCGGATGGTGCGCAAGCGGGAGGGCACGGAGCGTGCTCAGGCGGAGTTGATGGTTCGCAATGTGGTTCCGGACGGTGACGGATCGGTGACGAGCAGTGTGAAGGCTTGGCAATATTTGAAGCGGCCCGAGGTGTCGCTGCGTGATCTGCTTCCGCTCCTATCGCAGGATGACCCGATTCACGAACTCGTTGCAGAACCGGACGTCGCCGAGCAGATCGATATTCTTGCGAAGTATGAGGGATACGTCAAGCGACAGTTGGAGGAGGTGGATCGCTTCACGGCCTCCGAGAGTGTTCTGATTCCCGATGGTATCGAATACTCGCGGATTCAATCGCTCTCGTCGGAGGCACGGGAGAAACTCTCGAAGGTACGGCCCCGGTCGATCGGACAGGCCTCACGGATCGCGGGCGTTACTCGATCCGATCTATCGATCCTCACACTGTATGTCAGATAAGTGTTCCACGTGGAACACCGAAGGTCAATAGTCAGAAATACTAACACATGGGAAAGCAGCAACTGCGGTTGATGGTGGTCGGCGCCGAGGGTGGATTGGGCACCGTGGTGCGGGAGATTGCGGCGAATGAAACCGACTGGTCGGTGATCGAGATCACGCGCGACCGAGCCCGTCGGATAGCGGAGGAGACGGCATTCGACAGCGGAAGCCGCAGTGCCTGGCGTGCGTTGTTTGAAGCACCGGAGTGGCGACCGGACGTCGTCATCAACGCTGCCGCGATCACGAACGTTGACTGGTGTGAAACCAATCGCACGGAGGCCTGGCGCAATAATGTCACGCTCGTTGAAAATATCGTGGGCGAGTGCAAGCGTCATGGGAGCCGATTGATCCAGATTTCCAGCGACTACGTATTCGACGGAAACGCCGGGCCGTATACCGAAGCGGCTACGCCGAATCCCCTGAACTATTACGGCAAAACAAAGCTGGCAGCCGAGAACGCCTGTATCGGCGGTGAACTGAACATGGCGATCGTACGCACGATGTGGTTGTACGGCGAGCACCGGCGCGGCAAACCCTCATTCGTGACGTGGCTCCTCGATACGCTCATGGCCGGCACGCCCGCACGCGTCGTCACCGATGAAATCGGGAATCCGACGTATCTCGACGATCTCGCGTATGCGATCATCAAGATCATCGACCGTGAGGGGACCGGCATCCTCAACATCGCGGGACCGAACCTGATGTCGCGATGGGACTTCGCCCAGGCGGTGGTGCGTACGTTCGATCTGAACCCGGAGCTCCTGATCCCCGTGACCTCCGGCGAGTTGCAGCGCGTCGCGAAGCGCCCGATTAGTTCAGGGCTGATTTCGTTGCGCGCGCAGACGCTCTTCGGTCTGCGTCTGACCAGCGTCGCCGATGGATTGAGCACGTGCCGGATCATGGAGCACCGCGCAATTCGACAGGCACAGTAAACGCAGGGCTCGGCGGCGCCCGATCACCCCCCGATGAACCATGCTGCCGGCACATGGGATCGTGGGGCCGCGGGCGCGATTGGAAACTCGATCGTTTCAACCGGGATCGTCAACAACAGGGAGGGCCGCACGCACAGCGGCGCAGCATTTCAGCACGCTCATGAAGATCACAATTCTCGGCAGCGGCACATCATCCGGCGTTCCCACGATCGGATGCGATTGCCCGACCTGTGTGTCGGATGATCCGCGCGACAAGCGCCTGCGCCCCTCGGTCTGGATTCAGCACGCGGGCATGAGCGTCGTGATCGACACATCGAGCGATTTTCGGCAGCAGTGCCTGCGCGCTTCGATCCCCAACGTCGATGCCGTCGTCTACACGCATCACCACTTCGATCACATTGCAGGCTTCGACGACCTGCGCGCCTACAACTTCCTCGCACGTCGGGCGATGCCGGTGTACGCAATGCCTGAGACCCTGGAGAATCTGCGCTCGGTGTTCAGTTACGCATTCG
>CAZJYH010000841.1:1620-2365 GCA_964549365.1 uncultured Alphaproteobacteria bacterium | reverse complement strand
AGCCGATGTAGGTGCGGCGATGGCCGCGGATCTCGGCCTCGTCGCGCACGCCGCCCAGCGACACGCGCACGAAGCGGCGCCCGAGCGCACGGGCGATCGACTTGCCGAGCGACGTCTTGCCGACGCCCGGGGGCCCCACCAGGCAAAGGATCTGGCCGCGCATCTCCTTGACGAGGTTCAGCACGGCGATGTGTTCGAGGATTCGCTCCTTCGGCCGTTCGAGACCGAAGTGGTCCTCATCGAGCACGTTCTTCACGTGATGGATATCCAGGTAGTCGTCGGTTTCCTTGGACCACGGAACGGCGGTGAGCCATTCGAGGTAGTTCCGGTTGACGGCGAATTCCGGCGACATCATCGGCGTCTTGCGGAGCTTCTCCAGCTCCTCATAGGCGCGCACCTCCACCTCCTTCGGCATGCCGGCCTCGCGGATCGCCTCGACGATCTTCGCAAGCTCCGGCGACACCTCCCCCTCCTCCTCCAGTTCGGTCTGCAACGCGCGGATCTGTTCCTGAATCAGGAACTGACGCTGCGAGCGCTGGATGGTGTCCTGCACCTTCGTGTCGATCTCCTGCTCCAGCTTGAGCACCTCGATCTCGTCCTTGAGCACCTTGATCAGTTCCATGAACTGCTCGCGGATGTCGCGGGTCTCGAGGATTCGCTGCTTCGCCTCCACCTTGCTGTTGAGGTTGGCGGCGATGAAGTAGAGCTTGCGGAGCGCCTCGGTGATATTCTCGAAGGCGATCAG
>CAZJYH010000841.1:0-1596 GCA_964549365.1 uncultured Alphaproteobacteria bacterium | reverse complement strand
CGCAGCAGCGCCTGCATCTTCTTGTCGCTCGGAACATTCACCGGCGTGGTGCGCACGGAGGCCTCCATGAACCCGTTGGCCTCGGCGATGGTCTCGATCACCCCCTGGGATTCCCCCTCCACCAGGATCTTCATTAGCCCGTTGGGCAATCGCAGCATCTGAACGATCTTGGCGACGGTCCCGGTCTGGTAGATATCCTCCTTCTGGGGCTCGTCCACGGAGGGATTGCGCTGGGCCACCAGAAAAATGTACTTGTCGCGGCTGAGCGCCTCGGCGGCGGCTCGCAGCGAGGACTCCCGGCCCACAAGAACCGGGAAGATCATGTTCGGAAAGATGACAACGTCACGCAGCGGCAGCACCGGCAGCGTGGCGATCGTCGACCCCGTCGTACTCTTCGATGTCGTTCGTTTCATAGGCAAGCCGAGCAAAATAGAGAGCCGGTCCGCGCCGTGCAAGGTAGGATG
This sequence comes from uncultured Alphaproteobacteria bacterium, assembly GCA_964549365.1. GTDB lineage: Bacteria > Bacteroidota > Ignavibacteria > OLB7 > OLB7 > JAFDZV01. The sequence continues at coordinate 1,132 of CAZJYH010000841.1, read as the reverse complement.
TGCCGGAATCGTCCATCGTGTGAAAGCCTTGAAAATCGCACGAATTAGGAAGTAACCAATTGCAAGGTGTTGTGTATGTTGAGTCAGAATGGGTAGAAGATCAACCATACGAAGCACAGAGATGTCCGACGACGATCTGTTCTGCCTGACGCAGAACGGTGACATTGAGGCATTCAACGTGCTGTTCAAGCGGTACGAGCGGAAGGTGTACATGTACTGCATGCGCGTTCTGCTCGATGAGGATCTGGCACACGATGCGTTCCAGGAGGCGTTCATGCGCCTGTATGAGCATCGAATGAGCTACGACGGCCGCAACTTCATGGTCTGGTTCTTCACCATCGTACGGAACGTTTGCCTGAACCTGCGTCGCAACAAAAAGGTGACGGTTCCGTTCGAGACCTCACGCGCGAATGAAGCACCGGCGAAGGTGGTGGATGTGGTGCTTCATGAGCACATCGTATTGGCTCTGAACCAATTGCCGATAGATCATCGCGAAGCTCTGGTTCTTTATGAGTACGACGGCTACTCCTATCAGGAGATCGCCGACATCACAGGTGTTTCGATAGCTACGGTAAAGATCAGGATCTTCCGCGCCCGCAAGTTGCTACGTACGTTACTTCATCCGGTGGTCTACGATAATGGAGTTTGATAACCTTCTCAGGAAATATCTATCGGGCTCGATATCCGATAGGGAGTTGGAGCAGTTCCAACTCCTTGTCGATCGTGTGCCCGAGTACAAGGCTGAGCTTCGCGATACACTGGAGATCCGTTCTCTTCTGCACGACGACGCTCTTACGCTGACGCCCCCGCCGGATCTGTCCGAGCACATCCGCATTGCCGTGTCGAGCAGCTTTGCCGCCGATGCCATCGCGGAGTGGGAGGAAGAATCGCGCAAGCGTCGCGCGTTCATGCTGCCGCTGCGCATCACTGCCGGCGCACTGGTTGCCACATGTCTCGCCGTCGGTGTAGCGCTCACCCCGACGCTGCCCCCGTTTCAGGCGGCTCTCGGCAACCGCGCCGGGATCACGCGAACCGAGGCAGCACTCGGCCCCATCACGCCGGCACAGCCCCCGCGCGTCGATGCGCAGGGCATGCGCCAGTTCCGCCGCCATGAACGGCAGATTGCCTTCGT
>CAZJYH010000840.1:0-2367 GCA_964549365.1 uncultured Alphaproteobacteria bacterium | reverse complement strand
TCGCGGCCCCTGCAACCGAGCGGCCAACTGAATAATACGTATACCCCCGCGCGGCCATCTCCTCGGCGTTGAACAGATTTCGGCCGTCGAAGATCAACCGCTGGCGCAGACACTCGGCCAGACGCTCGAAATCCGGATTGCGGAACTCGTTCCACTCCGTGAGCACCAGCAGCGCCTCGGCCCCCCTGGCCGTCTCGTACATGCTGGCACCGAAGGCGATGCGCGATCCGTATCGGCGGCGCGCCCCCTCCATCCCTTCAGGATCGTAGGCCACCACCTCGACGCCCTGCTCGAGCAGACGGTCGATCACCACGAACGCCGGCGACTCGCGCGTGTCGTCGGTGTTGGCCTTGAAGGCCAGCCCCCAGACCGCGATTCGCTTCCCCGACAGCTCGCCGCCGAAATGGCCGTTGATCTTTTCGCAGAACAGCAGCGGCTGGCGCTTGTTCACCTCCTCGACGGACTGGATCACACTCAAGGTTGCGCCGTAATCCGACGCGCTCTTCAGGATCGCGCGCACGTCCTTCGGGAAGCAGCTGCCGCCGTAGCCGACGCTCGGATAGAGATACTTCTTGCCGATGCGCGAGTCGGAACCGATCGCCGCGCGCACATGGTCGATGTCCGCCCCGAGCTTCTCGCAGAAGTTCGCCATCTCGTTGATGAACGAGATCCGCATCGCGATGAACGAATTGGCGGCATACTTGGTGATCTCGGCGCTCCGCTCGGAGATCACGAAGATCGGATTGCCGCTTCGCACGTACGGCTCGTACAGCCCGCGCATGATCGCCTCGGCGCGCTTGGAGCTGGTTCCGACAACCACGCGCTCCGGACGCATGAAATCCTCCACGGCGTATCCCTCGCGCAGGAACTCCGGGTTGGAGACGACATCGAACTCCGCCCCCGGAGCGTTGCGGCGGATCGCGTCGCGCACAAGCTCGCTCGTCCCGACCGGCACCGTGCGCTTGTCGACGATCACCTTGTAGCCGGCATCGGGATGATCGTTGAGAATGTGCCCGATGTCGTCGGCCACGCCCCGGATATACTTCAGATCGGCCGAGCCGTCCTCATCGGGAGGCGTGGGCAGGCAGAGGAACACGACGTCCGCCTTCAGCACCGCGCTCACCAGGTCGAGCGTGAACCAGATCCGCCGCTCGCGGATGTTCCGTTCGAGCAGCAGATCGAGCCCGGGCTCGTAGATCGGGACGCCGCCGGATTCGAGCGTCTCGATCTTCTTCGGATCGATGTCGACGCAATGAACCTGGTTTCCTCCCTCGGCGAAGCAGGTACCGGTCACCAATCCAACGTAACCGGTTCCGATGACAGCTATGGTATACGGCATGTGTTGAGTATGCTTGCGTTAGCGTTGCGGACGCTCGGGGCCCAATGTCGGCATGGACGTCGCCATCACGTAGGCGGCGGTCAGTAACGCCGCGAAGAGCAATGTCACGGCGTACGTGCGTGGGAAGGTAAGCGGATGAAGCAGCGTGTGCGCGATGTCGTGGCCGAGATCGCGCGGATTCGTCACCACGTCCCAGCTGTTCCACCGCTCGAACCGCCCCAGATACACGCCGAAGCTTGCGGTGGTCAGCACCGCGGACACGAATCCCCAACTTACGATATTCCCAAAACGCTGCCGCACCAGACTCTGCATGAATCGTAAGGAAATGATTCCCAGCGCGAGCCCGGTGCCGGCGAACGCGCTCACCATGATCACATCGAACCATATCGGGGCGGCATCGTGCCGGCGGATGTGGACAAGATCCGTGATGATGTACGGCGCGTTCGGAAAGAAGAGCAGCCAGAGGCCGCCGAGCGCAAGCACCGCGAGCGGCCCACGGCGCTTCAGCGTATACAGGCGCACCGAGAACAGAAACGGTATCCACGCCAGGAACAGATTCCAGACGAGGAAGCGATACTGCCCGGATCCGGTATACGCCAGGCGCACGCTCAACATCGCGATGCAGAGCGCCGACGCAGCGGCAATCGCGGTCACGCTGCCGGCGAGCCGATGGCCGTACAGCCTGCGCGCGAAGCCGACCAGGCGATCAATCGATCCGTTCCCTCCGCGGCCGTCGTGTTCCATTCGATCATCCATCCGATCCGTCCCGTTGATTATTCATCATGCCACTCACCCGTCGGCCTCCTGGGCGCGTGCCCCGTTTCCTCGATCAGCCGCGCCAGCACTTCACGCAGCGGGAGCCGATGCTCCAGCGCGATGCGCCTCGCGTCTTCGTATTCCGGTGCAAGACGTTCGCCCTCGGCGCCTTCAATACGCTTGACATGAACCGGCCCGAACGATGTCTGCATCATGACCGATTCACGGGCCAGCTTCGCGCGGCGCGCCTCGGTCGTGCGCAGGCCGATGGT
>CAZJYH010000839.1:0-2368 GCA_964549365.1 uncultured Alphaproteobacteria bacterium | reverse complement strand
CCGGCGGTGCGCAGCAGATCGAGCACGCTCTCGAAGTGCGCGCGCGACTCCTCGCCGAGATACTCCATGATGCCGGGGGCATCGGCCGTGGCCGCGACGTCCTCCTCTCGTTTGGAATCGAGCACGCGCAGCGGGTTGGTCTCCATGCGGCGCACGCTCTCGGGGCTCAGTTGCGCGACGCGTTCGGTCAGGAACGCGCGCAGCGCCTCGCGATATGCGGCACGCTCCTCCGGCATGCCGAGCGTGTTGATGCGCAGCCGGTAGTTCGTCACGCCGATGGCCGCGAGCAGATCGACCCCCGCGAACAGCACCTCGGCATCGGCCTCGGGCGTGGGCGATCCGTAGACCTCCATGCCGAACTGCGAGAACTGCCGATAGCGTCCCGCCTGCGGCTGCTCGTAGCGAAACATCGGGCCGATGTAATACCAACGTGTCAAGGGGTGCGCCCCGGCCATGTTGTGCTGCACGAAGGCACGCGCGGCCCCGGCCGTCAGCTCCGGGCGCAGTGTGAGCGATTCCGGCGGATCGGCCTTGTCGAGGAACGAGTACATCTCCTTGCCGACGATGTCGGTGCCCGCGCCGACCCCGCGCGTGAACAACTCGGTTGCCTCCACGATCGGCAGGCGCACCTCGCCGCAGCCGTATCGCCGCATCAGATCGTGGATCGTGTTCTCCAGTCGGCGCCAGCGCGCGGTTTCCTCCGGGAGCAGATCGCGAAATCCCTTGATCGATTGATAGGCCATGTACGTACCGTTACCGAACTGATTGAACAAGAACGCCCTTCTCTCAGAGAAGGGCGGGATGAACGCTGACGCAGTTGCTGCCGGTGCGGCTCGTCTGAGATGCGAGCGCGCCGCTACGTCTCGAAGTATCGATGCTCCTCCTGCTCGAAGAGCGAGCGCACCTCGGCCGGCGTCTTCGCACTCAGCAGTTGCTCGCGAAACGCCTCGTTGTTCATCAGCCGACTGATGCGGCTGAGCAGCTTGAGATGCGTTCCCACGTGCGTCTCCTTGCCGACGAGCATGAAGATCAGCTGCACGGGCTGGCCGTCGAGCGCATCGAAGTCGATCGGCTCGGCGGTGGTCGCGAACGCGGCGATGATGTCGTTCAGTGCGTCGGTCTTCCCGTGCGGTATCGCGAAGCCGTGCCCAACGCCGGTGCTCATGAGCTTTTCACGCTCGAGAATCGCCGTGCGGACGCTCTCCAGATTGAGCACCTTCGGCGACTTGCCGAGCATGTCCACCATCGAGTTCAACACCTGCTCCTTCGTCGAAGCGGTGAGGTTGATGGCTATGAATCCTTCTTCGAGAATGGAGGAGATATGCATACGAACAAGTACTCGAAGGTTAAAGCTGCAAGGCAGCAAACATACGAAAAAACTCACGGCGCAATCCATTCTTCGCCGAGATCATCCGGCGACGCGTGGCGCGGCCCCCGGAAAGAGGCCTGTTGCGGACCTTCGGAGGCATCCGGTCGCACACTGTAGCAATATCGTGGCATCGAAATGGGGGAGCGCGCCGGTTTCGCATCGTCGCCGATCCGGTCGGGCACCGCGCTCCGATGCGTCATCCCGCACGCACGGGGGCACACGCCCGACCGCGTGGATGCCCGCCCCGATCGGGTCACGCAGAACCCTGTCACGAACGGGACGACGTTCGGCACCATGCCGAACGCTCGCCCGGTGCCGCCGGCGAAACTGAATACTGTGCAATTGAAACCGGCGTACCATCAGTGGATCATTCCGGCCTGCCGTATCTTCGGCGCACTTCAGCGGCACCGCGCGCGGTTTCGGCGCATGGTGTGATGCCTTCGGTTTCCATTCGTCAAATACCGTCAACCATGTCACTCGTGCGTTCCATCTCCGGGATCCGTGCAACCCTCGGGGACAGCCTCACTCCCGATCTCGTCGTTCGTCACGTCGCCGCGTTCGCGCGGCTCGTAGGTCCCGGGACCGTGGTGGTCGGGCGCGACGGTCGCCCGAGCGGGGGATGGATCGAGGATCTCGTGGCCGGTACGCTGAACGCCTGCGGGGTCGATGCCGCCACCATCGGCATGGCGCCGACCCCAACCGTGCAGCTTGCCGCCGAGAAGACCGACGCCGTGGGGGGCATTTCCATTTCGGCGTCGCACAATCCCTCGGAGTGGAACGGTCTGAAGTTCCTGACCGCCGAGGGGATCTTTCTCGATGCCGAACAATGTGCCGAGCTGTTCGCGCTGGCCGACACGGCGGAGCCGAGGCTTGCGGCGTGGGATGCGTCCGGGCGGCGCACCGATGCGGCCGACGCCCTTACGCGTCACGTCGAGCTTGCGCTTGCGCTGCCGTTCGTCGACGCGAAGGCGATCCGTGCGCGCGGGTTCCGCGTGGTGG
>CAZJYH010000838.1:0-2369 GCA_964549365.1 uncultured Alphaproteobacteria bacterium | reverse complement strand
CGCGGCATGCCGATGCTCTATGGCAATCCCGCCAACGACATCACCTGGGCGGTGCTGAAGCGCCTCGGTGTCGAACCGGACGTCACCGCGCCGAAGGATGGCACGGGCGGCCGAACCGAGGCCGATCCGAAGACCGAGCAGGATGCGCGGAAGAATCGCGGTGGGCGGCGTGAGATCATCTCGCCGACCGATCCGAAACCGTTGACCGACCCGAATCAGATACTGAAACCCGACCCCGACGGATCGGGCGGAACCGGGACAACCGACGGAAACCCCAAGTGAGCGAATCAGGGATGATGCAGCTTTCGGAAATCGCGCGCCTCGTTGACGGTACGGTGATTGGGAACGGTGAACTGGAGATTGCCGGCGTCCGCAAGATCGAGGAGGCCGGCCCCGGCGACATCTCGTTCATTGCCAATCCGAAGTATGTGAAGTACCACGCGATCACCAATGCCGCCGCGCTGCTGGTTTCGCGTGAGTTCCCGGCCGATCGTCCCGGCATGTCGTACGTGGTCACCGCCGATCCGTACGCCGCGTTCCTTGCGGTGCTTCGCGCGTATTCGCCGCGAGCCGAACATCCGGCCCCCGGCGTGCACGCCTCGGCCGTCATCGGCGAGGGCGGTCAGGTCGGCACCGGTGTGTCCATCGGCGCCGGCGCGGTGATCGGCAACGGCGTGGTGATCGGCGACGGCGCCGTGATCTATCCCGGCGCGGTGGTCGGCGACGGCGTGAGCATCGGGGCGGACACCGTGATCCACGCCAATGTGGTGCTGTATCGCGGGACCCGCATCGGCAACCGGGTGATCGTTCATGCGGGGACGGTTGTGGGCTCCGATGGGTTCGGTTTTCTGCCGCGCGGCCGCGACGGGTGGGAGAAGATCCCGCAGACCGGGATCGTGGTGATCGAGGACGATGTGGAAATCGGCGCCAACGTGACGATCGATCGCGCCACACTCGGCGAGACGCGGATCGAACAGGGGGCCAAGCTGGACAACCTGATCCACATCGCCCACAACGTCGTCATCGGACGACACACGGTGATCGCCGCGCAGACCGGGATCTCGGGGAGCTCGCGCATCGCCGAACACAACATGATCGCGGGCCAGGTCGGCATCGTCGGGCACGTCGAGACCGTCCCCGACGTGATCATCGAGGCGCAGTCCGGCGTCAGCAAGTCGATCCGGAAGCCCGGCCGATACTTCGGCCATCCGGTGAAGGAACACGCGCAGGCACTGCGCCAGGAGGGGGCGCTGCGCCAACTCCCCGATCTCCTGCGGGAGATCCGTGAAATGCGGAGTCGCATCGAGCAGCTCGAGGCTGCGCTGAATGTGGCTACCAAGGACTGAGTACGATGTTGCTTGCTGTGGCGTCGTACTATTCTCCAGAAGCGGGCGCTCCGAATTCTTCGTCGGGGCGCCCGCGATTTTTTGGGGGAGGCAGCTATATCTCTGATGGGACCAAGCGACGTCAATGGAGCATGCGGGCGATGACGCGGCTTCGGCCGACAACATCTCTGCTTCCGGACTTCCCGTTGTGCGTTCCTCCCCTTGGCAAAGGGGAGGTCAGGAGGGGTTCGCCGCTCGGCTCTCACGGTCCGGCACTGCCGCCCATGCGGAAAGGTTGCCACACTCCCTGCGGTCGCTGCTCATGACAACACAACGTCTCGCAACGATTCAGGTTCTTTCGATGTTCCTTCCGCCGTGGTTATGCCGAATGGTAATCGCTGCGTTTGACAGAAGTGTCAATCCGCCGGGAAACGTTATTTTCGTGCCGCATCATGTGCGGCCACGTTTGCTCCGTTTTCCCGGGCCTGTCAGGTACCTGACCGATCCGTTGTCTTGATGGGAAGCGGCCTGCCAACATTGACATCTCTATGCGTCAACAGCAGCGTACCATCTCCACGCCGGCGACCTTTTCCGGCATCGGACTCCACACCGGTAATCTCTCGACCATCACCTTCAAGCCCGCCCCCGAGGGCTACGGTCTCCGCTTCGTTCGTACGGACCTCGACGGTTCGCCGGAGATCCCGGCCGATGTCGATCTCGTTACCGATATCTCCCGTGGCACCACGCTCACGCACGGTGATGCCAGCGTGCACACCGTTGAACATGTGCTTGCGGCGTTGGTCGGGCTGGAGATCGACAACTGTCGCGTCGAGTTGACGGCCAACGAGCCGCCGGTCGGTGACGGCAGCGCCCTTCCGTACACCGAGGCGCTGCTCGGCGCCGGTTTCGTGGATCAGAACGCTCCGCGCGAGTGCATCGTTATCGACCAGATCGTCGACTACAAGAACGAAGCCAAGGGGGTCGAGATCGTCGCCCTGCCGCATGCGGACTACCGCGTGACGGTGATGATCGACTACAAAGATC
>CAZJYH010000837.1:0-2371 GCA_964549365.1 uncultured Alphaproteobacteria bacterium | reverse complement strand
CCGCCGTCCAACCATCGTCGAGTACTTCGACGTCAGGGGCCCCGGCGTTTACCATAGGTTCCACAGCAATGACAAGGCCACGTTTGATCGCTTTTCCCCGACCGCGCGTGCCGTAGTTCGGCACGGCGGGATCCTCGTGCATTCTCCGGCCGATTCCGTGACCGACAAACACTCTAACAACCGAATATCCCTTAGCTTCCACGTACTCTTGCACGGCAGCGCCGATATCTTCGATTCGATTACCGACGCGGCACTGCTCGATCGCGAGGTCTAGGGATCGGCGGGTTACGTCCACAAGAGATTCGGCCGCGGCACTACCCTTGCCTGCGATGACACTACGTGCGGCGTCACCACAGAGCCCGTGCTTGAAGGAGCCGAAATCCACCGAGACGATATCGCCGTTGCGAATGACCTTATCCTTGCGCGGGATCCCATGGACGATCTCCTCGTTGACGGAGATACACGTAACCGCCGGATATGGAGGGTTCGCATAGCCGAGAAATGCGCTGGCCACCGCCTCTCGTTTGATCGCCGCTCGCGCGATGCGATCGAGCTCCCACGTGGAAACTCCGGGCTCCACCGCCGCGCAAACCTCGTCAAGGATGGACTCCACCGTTAACGCGCTCTCGCGCATCTGATGAATCTGATCGAGGGTCTTGTATTCGATACGCATCGAAACAAAAAATCGCGTCACGCCTCTCGAGAGTGTCGTGACACGACCTGGGAGAAAGCGCGCTCGCAGTCAGCGAGCAGGTACGGGGCGCGCCGAGACGCGCCCGCGGATTCGCGGCCCTTTCGGACCCGTGAACCCTTCGTAGTTGCGGGTAATCAAGTGCGATTCGATCTGTTGCACCGTATCCAGCGCTACACCGACGACGATGAGGAGCCCGGTACCGCCAAAGCTAAACGGCACCTGCATATACTTCTGCAAAATCGCCGGAATCATGCAGACAGCCGACAAGTAAAGCGCACCTGCGAACGTGATACGGGACAGGACCTTTTCGATGTACTGCGCTGTGTTTTTTCCCGGACGAATCCCGGGAACAAAGCCACCGCTCTTTTTGAGGTTGTCCGCCACTTCGACCGGGTTGAACACCACGGCCGTATAAAAGTAGGCGAAAAAGATCACCAACACGGTGAACAGCGTGTTGTACCGCCAGTCGGCCGGGTGCAGCGCCGCGGACATTGACTGCAACAGCGGAGAACCCGACATGTTCGCAATCTGCGCCGGAAACATCAGAATCGAAGACGCAAAGATCGGCGGGATAACACCGGAGACGTTGATCTTCAGCGGCAGGTGCGATTGGGCCCCCTGATATAGCTTGCGACCGACCTGACGCTTCGCGTACTGCACCGGGATCTTCCGGTGGGCGCGTTCGAAATAGCAGATTGCGCTAATCGTGCCGATAACCAAGAGCACGAGGAGCAGGACCTGGAAATTCCCGGCACCCTCGTCGCCGGTGCCGCTGCTCTGCTTCCCAAGATACTGGGTGATCGCGTCGGGCATCGCCGCGACGATACCTGCGAAGATAATCATCGAGGTTCCGTTTCCGATGCCGCGATCGGTAATTTGCTCGCCGAGCCACATGATGAATGCTGTGCCCGTCGTCAAACTGATGATCGTCAGAAGGCGGAATCCCCACCCCGGATCAACGACGATCTCAGCACCGCGCCCAGAGAGGCTCTCCAAGTACTGAGCGATAAAAAAACCCTGAATACAGGCTAGTAAGATCGTCCCGTAACGGGTGAACTGGTTGATCTTCCGACGCCCCTGCTCACCTTCTTTGTTGAGCTGATCGAGCTTCGGAATCACGACCGTGAGCAATTGGATGACGATCGAGGCACTCACGTAGGGCATGATGCCGAGCGCAAAAATCGACATCTGCTCCAGCGCACCGCCGGAGAACATGTTGAACATGCCCAAGAACGATCCGGTGCTCTTCGAGATGAGGTTACCCATCTCGACCCGGTTGACCCCGGGGACGGTGATGAAAACACCGATCCGGTACACCGCGAGCATCGCGAGCGTGAACAGGATCCGTTTACGCAGCTCCGGTATCTTGCCGATGTTCTGTAGGCTGTTTGCCACGGAGACCCGCTTCCCGGCTAACGCCGGCGATAGACGTTGGTTCTACGCTTATGCCTGGGGCTGGGCGGTCTTGGTCGACGCACCCTCGAGCAGCACGGCAGAACCGCCCGCACGCTCGATCTTTTCCCGGGCCGCAGCAGAAAATCGCTGCGCCTTAATCACGAGTTTCTTGGTCAACTCGCCTTCAGCCAGGATCTTGATCACGGTGGCGCTTTTGGGAACCATCCCCTTGCTGCGCAGGGCAGCGACATCGACGGTCGCTCCCGAATCGAACCCCGATTC
>CAZJYH010000836.1:0-2372 GCA_964549365.1 uncultured Alphaproteobacteria bacterium | reverse complement strand
GCAGGCGCAGCAGGTCCCGATCTCCGGCGCGAACGTCAACCTGCAGGTGGCGCCGGCGGGGACCGGCATCGGCGGCGCGATCGTCAACCAGAACTTCCCGGTGGCCAACGGCACGGACTACACCGGCGTCGTCTACCGCACGTCCGGACAGCCGAAGATGATTCTGCTCTCCCGTCCGCGCAGCAAGGTGGCCGGGCCCGGCAAGGCGATCATCCGTGTGTTGAACATCTCCTCGTTCAGCGCTCCCGCCTCGTTCGATTTCTACCTGGACTCCGCACGCGGCACCCCGATCTTCTCCGGCGTCGCGGCCGAAGCCGCCTCCGCGTGGGCCGACGTGAAGGGGGAGCCCCGCACGATGTATATCACCGCCGCCGGATCGCAGGCCGTGATCGCACAGCTCATTGTGCCGCTCGTCGCGTCGGGGCGGCTTACGTTGATCGTCTCGGGCGCATCGTCGTCCGAGTTGAAGGTGCACGCTCTTGCCGGTGAGATGGTGGACGGCTACAAGCTGCCGCTGCTGCAGGGGCTGCAAGGGGGTGTGCTCTCGTCGGTTCGCGTGGTGCATGCGTGGTATCAGCCCGCCGTCGGGGCAAGCGGCGTGCAGGGATTGGACATCTTCGCCAACGAGGGCACGACGCCGAAGACGAGCAACCTCCGCTATCGCAACGCCTCGGAGAAGTACGGCCCGTTCACCGAGTCGAGCGTGACCGTCAAGTTCGCACCGGTCAACGAGGGGGCTGCAAGCGCCGTGTATCAGCAGTCGATCACGTTGAACCGGGATACCGACTATGTGGCCATCCTCACGAAGACGAAGGAGGGGGCGGCCACGGCCCTGACGCTCAGTGCTCCGAATTCGATCAACCTGGGGCTGGATTCGTTCCGGATTCGTGCCGCGTACGTTACGGACTTCCACAGCGACGTGATCGTGAAGATCCTTCCGACCGGGATGGACCCGATCGTGCTGCCGCCGGTTGCGTTCCTGACCGCGACCGACTGGTACAGCATTCCGCGCGGCCCGTTCACGATCACCGCCGAGAAGCCGGGGGAGGCCGCACCGTTCTATACCAAGAGCGATGCCGGCAACTTCTCGCCGACCTACTTCACCGTGCTCGTGCTCGGCAGCGACAAGACCTTCGAGCTGGACATCCTGAACGAGGGATTGCCGGTCCGCCAGGAGTTCGATCCCTCCAGCGGCGTCCCCGCCGCCCCGGCAGTCGGAGCGGCGGCGCTCTCCGCCGTACCGAATCCGGCGAAGGATGCCGTCGGGATACACTTCACCCTTCCGGTTGCCGCGCATGCCGTCGTCACGCTGAACGACGTGCTCGGCCGCACGGTCGCCGTCGTTGCCGACGGCGCGCTCGAGGCCGGCCCGCACGAGCTGCGCGCCGATGTCGCCTCGCTTGCTCCCGGCGCATACTTCATCCGCCTGCGCACCGAGCAGGGCGTGGAGGGGATTCAGCGGATCGTGGTGGCGAGATAAGGGAAGGGGCGGGGAGCGAAAAACGAGGAGAGAAAAAGGCGGGAGCCGGGTTCGATGTGGGCCCGGCTCCTTTCGTTTGAGGCGATGGAAAGAGGAGAGCGGAAGGAAAAAGACGGCCCGTGCTTCTCGAATTCGAAGGGGTCGAGGCCGACAGCCGGTGGTCGAGCGGAGCGACGCGACCGGAGAGCATGAGGCTTTCCATCTTCCGCACTCCGGATGGGTGCAGGATCAGCTACAGTTGCGTCAACGTGTTGCGGGACGGCACACATCCCTCGCTCTCGGCGCACAACAAAAAAGGGCGGCATCGGATATGATGCCGCCCCTTTTCTTTCTTGTATCCTCTCTCCTCGTTCCTTCCTAGAAGTCGTCTTCATCGTCGCTGAGCACGTCGTCCAGGTCGTCGTCGAGATCATCCTCGTCGAACTCACCGATCTCGAGCGCGTCCGGATCGACCACCTCGTCGAAGTTGAACTCGTCATCCTCTTCCTCCCCCTCTTCGCCTTCCTCGGTGTCGGTCTTCTCATCATCGTCGTCATCGTCGTCGTCATCCGGGTCGCGCGGAGGGATGGCCATCGAAGCGAACGCCATCGACGCGTTCACCACGGCGGCGGCGTGCTCCACATCGCCCGCGACGGCAAGGCCGGCGATCGCCTCGTTCACCTTCTCGGCGGCTTCCTTCAGCGTGGCGGCCACCGAGAAGTGGAGCGGCGAGCTGAGCAGGATCTGACGCGCTTCCTCGGCGTTCGTGCCGTCGAGACGGACGATCACCGGAACGGTGACCTCCACGGTCTGCATCGCCTGGATGATGCCGTTGGCAACGCGATCGCAGCGGACGATGCCGCCGAAGATGTTGATCAGCACCGCCTTCACGTTCGGGTCGCTCATCATCACG
>CAZJYH010000835.1:0-2374 GCA_964549365.1 uncultured Alphaproteobacteria bacterium | reverse complement strand
TCCGACAAGTTGATCTGACCGTTGCGTGGCGCGGTCGTACTCCGAGTGACGAGAGCGTGGTCGCGTACGGCACACAAGCGCAGCCCTTGCATGACGCCCCGACACGGTGCACCACGAGCGGTCCAGTTCAGAGAGAGGGTCTGGTTCCGGTTGGTGTCACGGACGGAGCGAACGTACGTAATCGTTGGACCAAAGGCAATGGTGGTCGGCGTTTAGCGTTCGGCGTGCAGCGGTCGGCGTTTAGCGTTCGGCGTTCGGCGTGCAGCGTGATGCGTCCGTCAAGGATTCACCCCGGAGAACGCGGAGGGCGCGGAGCAGGTGCCCCGTTCCGCACCCCCATCACCTCCAACCTCGCTACTCCACCACCACCATCCTCCGTGTCAGCACCGCCTTCCCGCTGCGCAGACGGAGCAGATAGCAGCCGGGGAGCGGGTGGGCCGCCTCGGGGATGGCCACCGTGTGCGTGCCCGCGCGCATCGTCTCATCGGCCAGATGGGCGACCGTGCGGCCGGTCATGTCGATCAGCTCCAGAAGCACCCGGCCTTCCCGGGCGATCGTGAAGCGCACCAACGCATCACGGCGGCACGGCGCCGGTACATCGAGCGTGCAGCCGGCCGCCTCATCGCGATCGACGCCGGCGACGTCCGCATCCTCCCACCGCACCGACGTGATCGAGCAGGGGGGGAGCAAGATGTTCGTTGCCTCCGTGAATCTGGTCCTGATCGATTGCTCGATGGTCACCAGCGTGGTGTCTTCGTTGTCGGCGTGCAGACCCGGCGCGCTCAGAACCGCGACGAGGGCAACCGGCTTCGGGTCGGCGGGGAGCCGCAGCTCCACGGTGCGCGCCGTCGTGAGGCTGAGGTTGAACAGGACGGCCGATCGACGGCGCCCATCGCGGTAGGCGAAACACTGGATCTCCTCGGCGGTCGTCGCCGCGCCGATCCCGTTGATCGCCGGCTGCGTCCAGCGTGGTACATCGTCCGAATGGCGCACGACCACCGACGTCGGGAGTATCGCGTCGTTGGCCAACTCCAGTCCCAGCCACGTCGGTCGCTTGCGGCCGCCGGCGTACAGATCGCGCAGCAATCCCCACACGCGGGCGTAATCGTTGTTCGGCAGACGGAACGAATAGCCGAGCGCGCTGAACGCGCACTGATCCACCGCCCCCAGCTCGCGCTGATATGTCAGCATGATCAACGGCAGCGCAACGCCGCCGGGCGCCCCTGTGAGGAAATCGTTGCGGACGTCGATCGGTGAGCTGCCGTTGGTCGTGTGGAAGTTGATCTCGTAGATCGCCAGCTTCGTGCCGCGATTCCCCTCGTCGAGATATCCCTTGCTCTGTCGCATTCGCCCGCCGGGGCCGATCTCGTAGAACGGCGTCGCAAGCAGCGGGCGGAAGATCTCCGCGCTGTCGGCCCAGGTGTCGAGCACGCCGAAATACGGAGCCAGCGCCACCGCGTCGTTTGCCGTCGAGTTGGCCTCGATCTCCCGTTGACGCCCGCTGTATCCGGCCTGTCCGCCGATGATCATGTTGAAGCGCGCCGCGTCGTAGAACGGGCTCGCCTTCGCGATCGCAAGCCGGTCGCTTCCGATCGCCCCGAGCCGCACGCCGCCGTTGACCGACGCTCCCTGGAACGGATCGCCCGCCGAGGCGCTTCCCCACAACTCGTTGCCGTACTCCAGGTGAATCGTCGTGAAGGCCGACGTCCACGGCTCACGTCGGCCGCGCGCCGCGCGCAACGCCGCGAACGGGTGCGCGTCGTCGGCAGGGCCGCCGAGATACTCCATCAGGCCGGACAGCTCGGCGGGAGAGAAGGTCGGCGGCACCACGTACCAGGGCTCGGCGCCGAGCAGCTCGGCCAGTTCCAGGAAGTCGTGCAGACCGTAGCCGTAGGCGCCGGGCGTGCTGCCGTCGGAGCGGCTCGCGTTGGTGCCGCGGGCGAAGGGCGGGGCAAGCTGCGCGTCGAGCGACGCGCCGAGCTGCGTGCTCCAGTCGCGCACGATGCCGGGCTTCAGCTCCTGCAGGCGCTGCACGAACGCATCGGCGAAGATCGTGCGGTTCGTGTCGTCGGTTCGATACAGCGCCACATCATCCACCCAGACCTCCTCGGCCGCGCCGCCGGTTTCCACGCGGAAGTCGAGGATGGGGCGATACTCGCCGGCGCCGTACGGCCGCACCGGGTCCGCGCCGTCCGGGACGTTCACCTCGAAGCTGTACAGCTTCCACGCCGTCGTCAGCGTCGCGCGGCCGTCGATGAACGGCGCCGTTCCCTCGCGCAGGAACTGGACGCGCAATCCCTCGCCGCCGTTGCGCCCCTTCGCCCACACCTCGGCGCGCCAGGGGCCGCGCACCGGCAGGAACTTTCCCGCCGAG
>CAZJYH010000834.1:0-2380 GCA_964549365.1 uncultured Alphaproteobacteria bacterium | reverse complement strand
ACCCTTCGACGACCTGCGCTCCATTCGGAGCGGCCTCTTCTTCCCGGTGAGCGCTGAATAGTCGGAGGGCAACGGGCGGGATGCGGAAGTTGACGACAGAGGGATGAGAGCACATACCGCCGAACGTCGGCAGATAGCGGCCTCCGTCAGGAGGCACCTATCTGTAGCAGAAGGCCCACCCTTCGACGACCTGCGCTCCATTCGGAGCGGCCTCTTCTTCCCGGTGAGCGCTCAAAAGTCGGAAGGTGGGCGGGCGTGGCAAATCGATGCCGTGTAGGCCGCCGAGCCCCGAAGGGGCGATGGGCACTAGCGATAGGCACTAGCCGTGGGCGTAAGCCCTTGGTTGATGCGCGCCCCGACCCGCTCCCAAGCCCCGAAGGGGCGAAAGGCACTAGCGATGGGCGTAAGCCCCGGCCGATGCGGAGAAGCCTGAAGAGACGAACGACGCAGGTGGAAGAGAAGCGGACCATCCGAAAATCCGACCCCGGAGAACACGAAGCAGTCAGCCGGTGGCCGAGCAGCGATGCGACGCCACCGGCTGAACGCTTTCTGTTATCGACCACCGCATGCGCGGCCTACGCGCCCTGCCGTGCCACTCCGCGACGCAGCAGGTAGATGAACAACGGCGCCCCGACGAGCGCCGTGACGGCTCCGACCGGAAGCTCGGTGGCCGTGGAATCGAGCGACGGCATCAACGATCGCGCCATCGTATCGCAGACGAGCAGGAAGATCGCCCCTCCGAGCACCGCAAGCGGCAGCATCACACGATGGTCCGGCCCGAACATGCGGCGTACGATGTGCGGCACCACCAACCCGACGAACCCGACCGCCCCGCAATACGCAACCGTGACGCCGACGATGAAGGAGCCGACGGTAAAGGCGATCAACCGCGCGCGAACGACATTCACGCCCAGGCTCGTGGCCTCTTCGTCGCCGAGCGCCAGCGCGTTCAGCGTATCGCCTGCGAAGAGGCTTGCCACAAGCAGCAGGAGCAGCATGCCCACCGAAGCATACCCGACGGACGAGGCGGTGCTGCTCAGATCGCCGAGCATCCATTGGATGGCGTTGCGCAGTTGCGGCCCCACAAGATGCAGCAGCAGGAAGATGGCGGCGGCGCCGATCGCGGCCACCATCGCGCCGCCGAGCAGCAACGACTCGCGCTGCAATCCGTATGCACCGCGGCCGATCGCCATCACCGCAACGATCACCAGCCCACCGCCGGCAAACGCCAGCAGCGGCTGCACGAACGGGCCCACGCCGAGGATGAAGCCGAGGATCGCACCGACCACGCAGCCGTTCGAGACGCCGAGGATGTAGGGCTCGGCGAGCGGATTGCGCAGCAGCGCCTGGAAGATCGCTCCGGCGCTCGCCAGCGCCGCCCCCGCGCTCGCCGCCAGCACGATGCGCGGCAATCGGATGTCGAAGATGATGGTGTGCACCGCCGCGCTTCCCCCGCCGAACAACGCATCGAACGCTTCGGCCGGAGCGATGAACTGCGTGCCGCTCAGGAGCGCACCCGCCATCACCACCAGAAGCAGGGCCATCGATGCGGCGATCCCACCGAACACGCGGCGGCGCGATACGACCGGTGCGGCACGCCCCATCATGCCTCCTTCCGCCACTCCTTCAGCTCTCGCGACATGGCACGCACAAGCTCGTCGATGCCGATGTTCGCCACCGACGAAATCACCATCGGCGCCATGCCCCCGAATCGCAACGCCGCTCGCTCGGCACGCTCCTCCTCGCTCATCGCGTCGGCCTTCGTCACGCAGACCAGCCGGCGCTTTTCGAGCATCTCCGGATTGTACTTCCGCAGCTCTCCGGCGAGCGTCTCGAACTCGGCCACCGGATCCTCCGACAGACCGTCGATCAGGAAACAGAGCACACCGGAGCGCTCCACGTGCCGCAGGAACTGATGGCCCAGGCCGCGCCCCTCGCTCGCCCCCTCTATGAGGCCGGGGATGTCCGCGACGACGAAGGACTCCCCCTCGTCGACCCGCACGATCCCGAGATTCGGAACGAGCGTGGTGAACGGGTAGTCCGCGATCTTCGGACGAGCCGCGCTGATGCGCGAGATCAACGTGGACTTCCCCGCGTTCGGGAAGCCGACCAGCCCGATGTCCGCGAGCAGCTTCAACTCGAGCACCACCGTCAACTCCTGGCCGGCCCGGCCTCGCTCGGCCGAGCGGGGCGCCTGATTGGTGGAGGTGGCGAAGTGCGTGTTGCCGCGCCCGCCGCGCCCGTGTCGCGCCACCACGAGACGCTCGGCATCGGTGGAGAGATCGGCGATGATCTCATCGGTTTCGGCGTTGCGAATGATCGTCCCCACCGGCACCAGGATCTCCACGGCCTTCCCGTCGCGTCCGGTCTTGTTGCCGGC
>CAZJYH010000833.1:0-2382 GCA_964549365.1 uncultured Alphaproteobacteria bacterium | reverse complement strand
GGCCACCACCACGGTCGGCAGGAATCGGCTCATCGTCTGCTCCACGCAGCCGTACGGATAGCCGATCAGACTGTCGAGCGCTCCGAGCAGCGAGCCGGCAAGCGACGGGGAGAGCGAGACGTACAGGTCCGCCGTCCCCGGATCGGCTCCGGTCGGCAGCGTCAGGTTCATCGTGCGATTGCCGGTGGCCGCGTCGAGCTGTGTCACGGCTCCGGTCGCCAGCCGCATGCCGCGCGGCAACACCGGCACGTTCAGCTCCATCGCGTCGGACTCCTCGTTCGTCAGCGCCTTCACCGTGAGCGTGGCGGTGCCGTTGAAGCGTGCGGCGATCTTCCAGTCGACACGCTGCTCCCCGTTGGCGGGGATCGTGATCGTCCGCTCGCGATCGGCGAGCTGCACGTTCTCGCCGCCGAACTGCACCTTCGTGATCTTCGGTGAGGAGAGATAGTTGTGCACGGTCGTGGCAACCAGCAGCTCATCCCCCTGAATCATGAAGCGCGGTGTCTCCATCCTGACCAGCAGTTCCTTGCGTGCGATCACCC
This sequence comes from uncultured Alphaproteobacteria bacterium, assembly GCA_964549365.1. Lineage (GTDB taxonomy): Bacteria > Bacteroidota > Ignavibacteria > OLB7 > OLB7 > JAFDZV01. Next base: position 1,840 of record CAZJYH010000833.1, on the reverse strand, counting down.
GCGTGATTGCCTGGCCCACCGCCGTGTTCGCGGTCACGCCGCGGGCGGTGATGCGCCACGTCGTGAGGTTGTCCGGGAAGTCCACCGACATCTGCGCCCGACCGTCGGCGTCGGTGCGCACGCTCGGCGCCCAGAACATCATGTCCTTGAAATTTTTTCTCGTCACCGGCTGCACGAACATGTTCCCCTTCACATCGCCGAATGCCATCGCGCGTGCGCCGGCCTTGCCGTTGGAGGCGTACAGCCTGTCCTGCTGAATCCGACGCCCGGCGGCCGAGCCGTAGAGCGCATCGGTGGCATCCTTGTCCATTCGAACCGCGTCGCCGTAGAACGAGAAGTTGAGCGATGAGCTGGTGCTCACGTCGTTCCAGCGGCTCGCGTAGAAGTGGCGCTGGATGTCCGGGGCGTTCTCCGGGCGAATGGCGTAGATCGCCTCATCGACCATCCCCACCGCAACATCGACGTTCGCCGCCGGCGATCCCTTCTCGTCCACCGCGCGCACCATCACGGTCCCCTTGTCGCCGGGCCGGTATGTCGCCTTGTCGGTGGTCACCTCCAGATGCAGCAGCTTCCCTTCCGGCACCACGGAGATACGCTGCGTCTCGGTATACAGCTCCTCGTTCACGATCGCCGAGGCGCTCAGATAAACCGTGGGCGCGTACCGTTCCTCCACCGGAACGTGCACGATCGCGGAGGTCCCGCTCAAGCGTTCCACCGTGCCGGAGTAGATCGTGGAGCCCTCCACCGTCACGAGCGCGTCGATGTTCGCCGCGGGCATGATCACCAGTGCGCTGACCGTCTCGCCGGGTTTGTACGCGGGCTTGTCCGGGATGATCTGCACGTCGCTCGATCCCTCGCGGTACCAGTTCGCGTAGGCCTGATCGGCCACGTAGATCCAGTTGGATTCGGTGATCTCGGTGCCGCGCTCGTCGTGCGCGGCCACGCTCACCTCGAAGTAACCCGGCTGCGACGGCTTGTAGACCACCGTGCCGGTCCCCTTCGCGTCGGTCGCGCCGTTGCCGCCCCAGATGGACTCCGTGCGCTTCCTGTACTCGTAGCCCCCCTCGATGGTATCGTTCCGCACCTTGTCCCACCAGGTGCGAATCACCCGGACATTGAACGGTGTGGCCACGGGACGGTCGCCGTCGAACGTGGCGATCTCCACGCGCACCTTCGCCTCGTCGTTCGTCTTGTAGACGTACTTGTCGGTGCTGGTCGAAACGTAGAAGGAGCCGCGCGTCACCACCACGGACTTCGATCCGGATATCACGCGGCGGCTGTTGTCCACCACGTTCGCCTGGATGCGGTACACGTAGTCCTGATCGGCCGTTCCGTCGGACTTGTAGGCGACCGCGAATGTGCCGTCCGGGTTGACGACCCCCTTGCCGGAGCTCACCATCTCGGCGCGATACGTCGCGTAGTCGTCATCGCCGTCCTCGTAGAGATATGCCCAATCCGATCCCCGCCACCACGGACGCCAATAGCGCGAGCGGTAGACGAAGTACTCCACGGTGGCGTTGGCGACCGGTGAGCCGAAGTAGTAATCGGCCTTCACCAGGGCCTTTATCTCATCGCCGCGTGTGTAGTTCGCGCGGTCGGCGGTCACCACCACCTTGTACTCCGGCTTCTTGTATTCCTCGACGCTGAAGCTGAACCAGGAAGCATTGTCCTGGGACTCATCGGCTCGATACACCTTCACGCTCCACGAGCCGAGCGGCGGCTCGTCGCCGAGAACGAACTGGTTGTTGAACGCCCCGACATCCGACAGCGCCATCGTGTCGCGTCGGACCACATCGCCGCGGGCGTCCTCGATCTCCGCCACCACGCGCGTGCCGACCGG
>CAZJYH010000832.1:0-2383 GCA_964549365.1 uncultured Alphaproteobacteria bacterium | reverse complement strand
CGGCAACTATCACGATGCCGGCAGCGAGGAGATCTGCCGCCGTGTGTTGAGCGTGGCGGCGGCCGACCCGCGCAACCATCTGGTGATCCTGCCGAAGACGCGGCTGGAGCGCGCGTTGGTGGCCTCATCGTTGCCGGAGAATCCGGCCGCCCGGATCACGATTCCGGAGCGAGCGCTTCCCGGGCTGCAGTTGCTGTATCATTCCGATCTGGCGATCAGCGGCGGCGGGACGATGAATCGGGAGTCGGCCCTGTTGGGCGTCCCGACCTACAGCATGTTCACCGGCCGGCGCGCCGCGGTGGACTCGGAGCTTGCCCGACGCGGGCGGCTTCACTTTCTGGCGCGCCCTGAGGACGTTGACATCATCGACTGGCGACCCGCACGGACACCGCGGGCCGCGCCTCATACGGCCACCGTGCTGTATGAAATCAGCCGAATGATTCATAAGTTCGTCGGCTCATCTGCGCGTTGGCGCGCGCAGGTGCGTTGACACTCGACAAGGTTGCGTTCCTCCTTGTTGTTGGTCGTGGAATCGAATTGTGCGGTGCTCAGCCGAAACCCGGGGTTGACGCACGGCGCGATGTGGCAACGATACGCGGCCATTCTGCCCGCAAGGGAAACAAACGCTTCGCTGTTTGCGAAGAGCGCTGCACGGCGTCTCCCTCTACTACGTGCGCGCTCGCATATCACGATGGGGATCCCTAGCTCCTGAGTGATAGGCATGGTCCATCGGATCTCTGCGGATCCGATGAACTGTTCGCCGCGGCGTGGTCCGGGAATAGGGCAACGATCCGATTCGTCGGATCCCTATCCAGGCAACTTGTAGAGGCTCCGTATGCGATTGATTCGCTCAATCGGATCAACAAAGCTGCTTCTTGCAGCGTTTGATGTAGTTGTGCTCGGCACTACCGCCGCTGGCATTCTGTTTGTCCGCGGGCTGGTATCGAATTATACCGTCCACACCAACGAGATCATTTTCTTCGGCGTCTTCTCGGTGCTTTCGGTGGTACTGTTCCGTGAGCTGAACCTGTACCGTCACCGTGTGTTCTCCACGCGCTCGCATCAGATCGCCGCGCTGGCCAAGGGAATGCTCTGGCTCGGCGTGATCCAGGTGGTGGCGCTCTTCTTCATCAAGGACAAGACGGTTCTCGACTACAGCCGTTCGAACGTGCTGTTGTTCGTGGTGCTCGGCTGGGGGATGCTCTCGGCCGTGCGCTCGATCGTGGCCCGGCTGGTGGATCGCAACCTGCTCGGGGCGATGAACCAGCCGCGCCGCGTGATGATCGTCGGCGCCGGCACCGCCGGGCAGAACCTGGCGATGCGCATCATGCAGGCGCCGGAGCTGAACCTGAAGGTGGCCTGCTTCGTCGACGACGATCCCGGCAAGATCGGCCTGACGCTGATGGGGCGCCCGGTGGTGGGGCCCATCGCCGACGTGCTGGAGTACGCCGCGCAGTACCGCGCGCAGGAGATCTACATCGCCATCAACTCGATCGAGTACAACCGGCTGCTCGAGATCATCGAGTTCTGCCGCATCACCGATCTTCCGGTCACCGTCACGGCCAACCACTTCCGCATCGTTCACGACAAGATCGGCACCAGCGAGTTCACGCTGATCGATTCGCTGACGCTTCGTCCGCAATCGCTGGAGAACTCACACCGCACCATCAAGCGTCTGGTGGACGTGATGGGCTCGGCGTTCCTGCTCGCGCTCCTCTGGCCGTTCATGCTGGCGATCGCGCTGGCGGTGCGCGTCAGCTCCCCGGGCCCGATCCTCTACCGCTCGATGGTGGTGGGCAAGAACGGGCGCGAGTTCGTCTGGTTCAAGTTCCGCACGATGCTCGTCGATCGGAGCGAGGAGCTGCACCGCGACCACGTGGAGCAGATCATCCGCGGCAACACGGCCACCATGAAGCTGAGCAACGATCCGCGCATCACGCGCGTGGGCTCGTTCCTGCGGCGCTACAGCCTCGACGAGCTGCCGCAGTTGATCAACGTGCTGCGCGGCGAGATGTCGCTGATCGGCCCCAGGCCCTGCCTGCCGTACGAGTACGAACACTTCGACCAGTGGCACCGCCGCCGCTTCGAGATCACGCCCGGCATCACCGGCCTGTGGCAGGTGGTGGGGCGCAATCGCGACGACGTGACGTTCAACGACTCGATCATCCTCGATCTTTACTACATCCAGAACCAGTCGCTCTGGCTCGACGTCAAGATTCTCATGAAGACCATACCGATCGTGATGTTCGGCAAGGGGGGGGCGTAAGCATGGCGGTGACGCTTGGAATGATCGGCTGTGGGTATTGGGGTCCGAATCTCGTCAGGAACTTCCGCGGCATCGCCGGGGCGCGCATGAAGAGCGTGAGCGACCTTCGCGCCGGGC
>CAZJYH010000831.1:0-2384 GCA_964549365.1 uncultured Alphaproteobacteria bacterium | reverse complement strand
AATCTCCGTGGTGCCCAAGTAGTTAGTTGCCTATCGCTATCCTGTCCAAACCGAGCCACCACCGTCCCCGCGCGCACCCCTTTAGATTCACTCCCTCCGGCCGTACCTTGCGTTCCTATGAACTCGTTGGAATTTTTCGGTTTCGCGGGGATGCTCACCCCTGAGTTCGCGATACGGTTCTTTGTGGCCGTGTTGTGCGGCGGGGCGCTCGGCATGGAGCGTGAGACCACCGGCAAACCGGCCGGGTTGCGCACGTGCATTCTGGTATGCGCGGGCTCGATGCTCTTCACCAACGTCGGCATCGCGATGAGCGCCCGGTTCGGCGGCGACTCGATGCGGATCGCGGCGCAGATCGTCACGGGGATCGGATTCCTGGGCGCCGGCGTCATCCTGCACGCCCGCCAGGGGGAAGTGCGCGGCGTCACCACGGCGGCGATGATCTGGCTGATGGCTGCGCTGGGCATGATGATCGGCGCCGGATACATCCTCACGGCCATCGCCGTCACAACGGCCACGGTGGTGATGATCCTCCTGTTGCGCCGAGTCGAAGGGGCGATCAGAAACAGGCGCGCACGCGACTACTGCTTCACGCTCACCGACGGACAGGAGGCTCGCCAGCGGGTGGACGCGCTGTTGAATCTGCACGAAGACGCGGTGCGCCGCCTCCGCGTTACCACCATCGACGCGACCAGATGCTCCATAGCGTTCCGATTCGTCGGCACGGCATACGAGCGGCGCGAGCTTCTGACGTCGCTTGCGCTGATCAAGGGTGTCGGCGCCGTCCAGCGCGTTCAAAGCGCCGGCGGCACGACCATCAAGACCACGAACACCGAACAAGCGTTATGAAGATCGCCACCTGGAATGTGAACGGCATTCGTGCGCGCGAGGCGGCGCTGCTCGCGTGGCTTGCCGAACATGGGCCGGACGTGCTCTGCCTGCAGGAGATCAAGGCCTCCGCAGAGCAGATCCCCCCCTCGGTGATGGACATGCCGGCATACTGGAACTACTGGCACGGCGCGGCCGGCGGGTATTCGGGCGTCAGCATCCATCTCCGCAGGGAAACGTTCCCCGAGCAGCCCGTCTTCAGCCACCCGGCATTCGACATGGAGACGCGGATCGTGCAGGCCGAGGCCGCCGGCACGACATACGCCTCGGTCTACATCCCGAACGGCGGCAAGGATTTCGAGGCGAAGATGGCGTTCCTTCGCGAGATGGTGGGGTATGTTGCGTCGATCGAAGCCGCCGGCGGACGCCTGGTACTTTCCGGCGACATGAACGTTGCGATCACCGACATGGACATCCATCCATCGCAGAACAAGCCGGGGACGATCGGCACACTGCCGGAGGAGCGCGAGCTGATGCGCGGGATGCTCGACCACGGGCTGGTGGACATCGCGCGCTCGTTGGAGCCGGACAACGACCGCCTGTTCACGTGGTGGCCCTACTGGAAGGTGGCGCGGCAGCGCAATCTGGGATGGCGCATCGACTACATCCTCGCCAGCCCGTCGATCGCCGCGCACGCCGTCGGCTGCGCCGTGCACGGGGAGATCGGCGGCAGCGATCACGCGCCGGTTGTGGCGACGTTCAACGAGTAACATCCGGCACGGCAATCCCGGCGGGGATTTCTCGTCTGGTGCCGGACTTCAATCCGCGGTTGATCCACAACATTCCGCGGCACATTTTTGCAGCGGAACGGTGCAAGGTGCAACCTGAGGGTGCGCGTATCGTGTACTCCGTTCATGCCGACTATCAGTCAGATCCCGATTATGACGCCTGAATCTGCCTCACGTCGATTCACACCGGAAGAGGTGCAGGCCATCCTGAAGCGCGCGGTCGAGCGCCAGGGGGGCGGCGCGACCGCTTCGATGAACTACGACGATCTGATGGAGACCGGCCGCGAGCTCGGCATCGATCCGGCCGTACTGGAGGCCGCGATGGCGGAGTTGGACTCCACCGGCGCCGTCGAGGGGGCCCGCGAACAGTACAAGGCGCAGAAGAAGCGGAAATTCTACGAACACCTGCGTTCGTACGTTATCGTCAACGTGATGCTCGCACTGCTCGACTACAAGGTCAGCGGCGGCACATGGTACTTCTGGGTCGTGTTCGGCTGGGGAATCGGCGTCCTCTTCGATGCCTCGGACACGTTCTTCCCGAAGGATCGCGACATCGAACGCGGCGCCCGGCGCATCATGGAGCGTGAGGCACGCCAACGCCGCCGGATGAAGGCCCAGATCGACGGGAAGAAGACCTTCACGATCGATTCGAAGAATGGACGGCTGATCATCGAGAAGGGGGACAAGCGCATCGAGATCGGCTGAGCCGCCGACGCACCGGCGATACATGCTGCGACATAATACAGGCCCACGGCCCGCCCCTGACTTGCG
>CAZJYH010000830.1:0-2393 GCA_964549365.1 uncultured Alphaproteobacteria bacterium | reverse complement strand
CTCTCCATCCTCCAGCACCACGCGCCCGGCGATCGTCCGGCTCACGATGCCCGATGCGTCCTCCACCAGCAGGTGCCCGTGGTCGTCGATGCCGCGGGCGATGCCGGCGAGCGGCTCGCGGAGGCGGCGGCCGCGGAGCCAGTCGCGTGTTTCGTAGGCGGTGCGTTCGGTCGGCGTGAGCGTCCGGCTTCTTTCGTCGAGGCGTTCGCGCAGACGGCGGATCACGCTATCGAGCAGGTCGAGCCGCGTTGTGCCGGGGCGCAGGACGTCCGCGAGGAACCGGGGCTGAAGCACCGGATGATCCGTCGGCTCGAAGGCGAAGCGCCGCACGTTGATCCCGACACCCACGATCACGCTGATCTCCTCCCCCCGTGTCTGCGACTCGCACAGGATGCCCCCCGCCTTTCCGCCCTGCACCACGATGTCGTTCGGCCACTTCAGCATCGCGCGTTCGGGCGGGGCGAGCAGCGTGTCGATCCCTTCGGCCACGGCCAGGCCCGTGCGGAGCGGCAGCCGCGCCGCCGTCTCGATGGCCGCCGGGCGCACGAGCAGCGAGAACATCAACGACGCCCCCGGCCCGCCGAACCAGGAGCGCCCGTGTTGCCCGCGGCCGCTCGTCTGCTCGTTCGCGATCACCAGGGTCCACGCCGGCGCGTCCGCGTCCGCCAGCGTTCGCGCGGCGTCCTGCGTGGAGACGATGCGGTCATGGTAGTGCACGCCCGCCAGCCGCCACTCGCGGGCAAGCCGCGCGCGTTCGGCGGGGTCGCTCAACGTTGCGCTCAGGGGGGCGATGGGCATCGTCAGTCGCCTCCTCCCCCGGCGCCCAGCAGCGCAACGGCCACGGCCGCGAGCGCGATGCCGATCCAGGCCGCGCGGTTGAGCCGTTCGCGCCAGAAGATGACCGCCACCAGCGTGATGGTGATCACCGCGCCGGAGCTGACGACCGGGAAGACGACCGAGGCGTTCAGATGCTTGAGCGCGAGCAGCAGGAAGTAGACGCTGCAGTAGTTCGGGATCGCCAGCGCGACGCCGAGCAGCACGTCGCGGCCGACGATCGGCGTGCGGCGGACAAGGGCGACGCCCCAGCAGAAGAGGGAGGCGGAGACGAAGATGTAGAACGTCATCGCGTCCTTGTCCACGCCGTAGCTCTGCACCGCCTTCATCGTGAAGTCCGTCGAGCCGACGATGAGAAAGATGGCGACGAGCATCGCCACCGAGCGGAGATCGAGGCGGCCGGTCCCCGAGTCCGAGCGCGGCGTGGCGCTCCGCTGTGAGGCGCCGAGCATGACGAACGCGGCCACGCCGGCGGTGATGCCGGCGATCTGCAGCATGGTCGGCCGCTCGTCGAAGAGCAGGATCGAGCCGGTCACCGGGATCAGCATCGACAGGCGCGCGGCGCTGGTGGGGATCGCCAGCCCGATCCGGCGCAGCGAGGCCATCAACATCCAGAACCCCCCGATGAAGCCGAAGCCGGTTGCAAGGGAGATGATCGTCCACTTCGTCCCGATCCCGAATTGCGAGACGTCGCCGATGGCCGCCGCAAGCACGGCCGCCGTCACGTAGTTGGTGCCGGCTACAACGAACCGATCGCCGCCGCGCCCTTCGTTGATCTTCAACACGACCGACGTGAGCACGGAGCTGAGGATGGTGAGTGCCGGATAGAGCATGCCGGGGAGATGTGCGTGAATGGAGTGCCGACGGCGCTTCCAATGTTCGGAGCAATTGCCGAGTTTGGTCGAGGCGTGAACCGGCTCAATCGCCCGCGCGCCGAGCAGCAACGAGCACAGGAACAACAGGGGGCAAAGATACAGATGATCGACCTTCAGGATGCGCGGCGGAAGCTGGCCGCGAACGCAACCGTGATCAACGACATCGCCGAGAGCGTGGCGCCGGAGCAGGCGCGGTGGCAACCGGAGCCCGGAAAATGGTCCGTGGTGATGGTGCTCGCGCATCTGGCCGATGAGGAGCGCGACGACTTTCGGAGCCGTCTGGATCTGACCCTCCACCATCCCGGCACCGCGTGGCCGCCGAACGATCCGGAGGCGTGGGCACGCGATCGGGACTACAACAGCCGCGACCATCGGGCCGTGCTCGCGGACTTCCTGGCCGAACGCGAACGCTCGCTCGCGTGGCTGGCGGGGCTGAGCGACCCGCAGTGGCGCGCCACGTACCGGCATCCGTTCCGCGACCTGACGGCGGGCGATCTGATGGTCTCCTGGATGGCGCACGACCTTCTGCACATCCGTCAGCTCGTCAAGCTGCAGTTCGACTGGCTCCGGCACACGAACATGATGTTCGATACGGGCTATGCCGGAGAGTGGTAGGCGTGGCCGGCTCATGGCTCAGAGCGCGTCTGTACGGTCGATTGCCGGTGAAGAGAACCGAGATCGCCA
>CAZJYH010000829.1:0-2394 GCA_964549365.1 uncultured Alphaproteobacteria bacterium | reverse complement strand
CCGGCAATTGGCGCAGGGCTCCGGCGCGAATTACCAGCATGACTTCTACATCTCACCGCGCAAGCAGATGAAGGCGTTCGACCTGCTGCGCGCCATCGCGTTCATGCACGGCCGCACCACCGTCACGCAGAGCGACGTGGACCGCCTGTACGTGCTCTTCACGACGGTCGGCATCGAGGAGGAACGCACCACCTGGAACAAGGCCACCCAGGCGCTGCAGCATCAGTTCCTTGCCAGCAACGCGATGGAGCAATTGAAGACGCTGCTCGACTTCAAGGCGCTGCTCGATCAACTGAAGGCGAACCCGGGGCTGCTGCACGAGCCGATCACGGCGATCGAGAACATGCCGATCAAGCGGACGCTGCGCGAGTGGGCGCGCGAAACGTTCGGCATGGCCGATGTCTCCGTCGAGAACAACCGCCGTCTGGTGACGGAGTTTCTGGAGAACTTCCCCCCGGCCACCGACGAGGTGCGCGAGCTTCGCACACGCCTGCGACAGGACGCGCACATGATCTTCAACGTCCGCAACAGCGCCGAGACGCCGCTGCACTGATGCGCCACGCGGTACTCACGCATAGCACGTTCTTCGAGCACATGGAGGAGTTCGGCTACCTCCGTGGGCTTGAGGAGATCCTTCCCGAGGACTTCACCGCGGTCTTCGAGATCGCGCGCGTGCTGGAGGATCCGGACTCGCCGCTCTTCCGCGCCATCTCCTCGGTGATGACCGTCTCGGCCGAGGTGCAGAAGCAGGAGGAGAAGCCCTCGCGCGAGTGGAAGCCGAACCGCAACCTGACGCACAGCGAGGAGTACGAGGCGGCGCTGATGCGGAACATGAGCGACATCAAGCGCCTGTTCCCGCATCAATACCTGCTGCCGGATGAAGTGTTCATGCAGCGACTGGCGCAGCGATCGCTCTGGATCAACGTGCCGCGCACGCCGGTCATCATCCCGTTCAAATCCTCCGGTTCGGACTACGCCCCGAACAACTTCAAGCAGAAGGTCTACATCCTGCTCGACACCTCCACGTCGATGACCTCGCACCATCGATTCCAGATGGCGAAGGCGGTGGTGTACGTCTTCCTGAAGCGCAACCTGAAGGAGCTGGGACATGTCTATCTGCGCACGTTCGACACGGAGCTGGGCCCGCTGGTGACGGCGACGGATTCGGTGAGCCTGTGGAACATGATCCGCTACGTGATGCGCCTGGGGAAGCTGCGCAACGGCACCGTGATGGAGCGCGCGATCCTGCAGGCGACCGAGGACATCCGCGCAAAGGCGACGCTCTCCGGCGCGGAGATCCTGATGGTCACCGACGGCGCCTGCCACCTGGACATCGAGAAGATCCGCGGCGCGCTCGGCGACATGATCCGCATCAACACGATCAAAATCGGCAACGCGACGATCATCCCGGACGACAAGCTGCTGGGCGACCTTGCGGTGCGCGGCACCACGCCGGAGCAGCGCAGCCTCGCGCAGATCGAGGAGGAGCTGCGCCGCGCGAAGAACGAGGTGAGCAAGGGATCGGCCGACAAGGCGCTCTCGCTCTCACGCCGCGCCCAGCAGTTGCGCACGACGATCATCGAGAAGCTGCGGCGCACGTACGGACGCGAGATCGAGGAGCTGTCGGCCGTGTTCGTGAACGTGGACGACATCTCGGCCGACGGCATCTTCACGCTGCAGCAGAGCGAGATCGAGGAGATACGGGAGTTGATGGCCGAGGTGGAGGCCGACTTCGAGGAGGGGATCGACGGCGATTCGCTGCGCGAGGCGGCGCTGCTCTACGAGCACGTGCAGATGCTGTTGAAGTCCAGCGGATCGGAGGAGCAGATCAGGCAGTTGCAGGAGATCGCCGGGCGACTGGCCGAGCTGCTCGGCGACGTGCTCGAGACCTCCAGCACGATCGACTCGGTGATGAACAACCTCTCGCGCTCCGACATGCGCGACCTGCAGATGATGCTCGGCCTCAGCTCCTCGAAGACCGGGCAGTCGCTGCTCGCGCTGCTGATGCGCATGCTGCGGCGTTCGGTGTCGCGGATGTTTTCGAGGGGGGGCCGGGGGTAGTGTGGTGCGTGCGCTGCCGACGCATCGTTAGAATTGACGTGGTTGCAGTCGAACGCGCTCCCCGCGCCGGAGGCGCGGCTAATCCATAGATACACGGCCGAGCATCTGCGCTCAACCTCTGCGCACCAATTTGGATGGCGGCGGCGCTGTCGCCGGTTATCCTCCCCGCGCCGGTTATCCTCCCCGCGCCGGTTATCCTCCCCGCGCCGGTTATCCTCCCCGCGCCGGAGGCGCGGCCTATCTATAGTATCGCGCCACCAGTTTGATCAAGAGCTCCAGAGTTAATGCCAAATGGCGACCAAGATTGACCAATCCAGTAGTTTGACCGATGCA
>CAZJYH010000828.1:0-2394 GCA_964549365.1 uncultured Alphaproteobacteria bacterium | reverse complement strand
TCCACCGCATAGGTCAGCGTATCGGCGGCATGATAGCCGTTGACGGTTTGCTTGTTCAGAATCGGATCATGCCAGATGAGATCGCGAAAGAAGCTGATGGTGTCACCGGCGACAAGGGAGAACTCGACCGTTCTACTGTTGAATCCGAGGACGTCGGCATTCGCATTGATGCGGCGGGCACGCTTCCAATCGTTGAACGGAAGCCTTGCGCCGTTCAGCTTGCAATCGGCGAAGCGGTAGTTGACGACGTTGGTGGAGTCATACAACATGGAGAACTCAACGGATGACGAGAACCACGGGTCGGGGCGCTCAATACCGCTACATGTCACGCGACACATGGGAACTCCGTCCTCCAATACCACCCACTTGTCAGGATGTTCAGCGAATGACGGGACGGTGCACTGCGTGTGCGCCAAGTGAGGGAAGGCGATGATGGCGAGCAGGACGAGTGCCCATCGAAATACAGATTGTGGCACAGAAGGAACTCCTCCACAATGAAATGATGAATAGAGGGGAGCAACTCTGCACCAAAAGTATGGCCTTGTTGTGTCCAGATGCAACAATTTTTATTCATCACGAATGTCGCCCTGCGCCGCCCCATAAACATACGTTGGCGGCTGCATGGCGCAGCCTGAAGACCTGCGCCTACCGGCTTTTTCTTTCCCTCTTCTTTCCTTCCCCTCACTCCTTCACCGCCCCGGCGGTCATCCCCTGAATGATCTGCTTTTGGAAAAGGACGAACAGCGCGATCACCGGCAGCGCGGAGATGCCGGCGCCGGCCATCAGATGGCCCCAGTCGATGGATTGATTGCCGAGATACGACGCAAGCCCCACGGTCAGCGTGCGGCGGTTGTCGCTGTTGGAGAAGAGGAACGGATAGAGGAAGGTGTTCCAGTTGGTCAGGAACGTGAAGACCGCCAGCACCACCAGCATCGGCTTTGCCAACGGCATCACCACGCGGAACAGAATGCGCCACTCGCCCGCGCCGTCGATCCGTGCGGCGTCCTCCACCTCCTGCGGCAGGCCGCGAATGTACTGGCGCATCAGGAAGATGCCGAACGGCGTTACGAGCGTCGGCACGATCAGCGCCCAATACGTGTCGATCCACCCAAGCGTCACGATCAAACGGTAGAGCGGGATCATCACCACCTGGGGCGGCACCATCAGCATCGCGACCACCGAGAAGATCCAGAAGCCCCGCGCCGGCATCCGACGACGCGCGAGCGCGTAGCCGACCATGGTGCAGAAGAGCACGTTGCCGAGGGTCACCGCCACCGCCACCAGCATCGAGTTGAGGAAGTAGATCCCGAAGGAGTTCAGCGAGAGAACATCCGTGTAGTTGTCGAGCGTGAACGGTCCGGAGAGCAGCGGCAGGAACGACGAGAGGTCCGGGTTCTGCGAGCGGAGCGATATCACCAGCATCCAGAGGAGCGGGAACGCCATCCCCAGCAGCACGACGATGAGCACGAGGTGCAGCACGATGCGCGAGAGTCGAACGGGGCGCCTAGCGATAGAGGCCATTCTTGTTGATATAGTCGATGACGGCATCGGGCGTGCGGTATCGCACCGAGCGCCCGGCGGCAACGCGTTCGCGGATGTCGGTGCTCGAGATCTCGATCACCGGCGCGCCGATGCGGCGGCAGGAGGTGCCTGGGTACACCTCGGCGGGCAGTTCCACATCGCGCCGCGCCCAGGCCGCGATCTCCGCTGCGGCAACGATCGCCTCGGGCCGGTGCCACAGATGGAAGTCGCGGGCGGAGTCGGCGCCGAGAAGGAGCGTGAACGCCGCCGCGGGAAATTCGGCGCGCAGCCACGCGAGCGTGTGCGCCGTGTAGCTGACGTCGGCACGCTCGATCTCGTATTCCGATACACAGAATCTCAGGTTCCCCGCCGTCGCTGCCCGCAGCATGTTCAGGCGATGCTCCGGTGAGCTGATCGCACGCCCGACGCGTTTGTGCGGCGGAATGAACGCCGGCATGAACAGGCAGACGTCGAGGCCGAGCTCCTCCACGGCGCACTCGGCCAGCAACAGATGCCCGTTGTGCACGGGGTCGAACGTGCCGCCGAATACGCCAACCGAGCGCGCGGCCGAAAGCATGCGATGCGATGAGTCGTTCATCTGCCCGGCGGGTTGGTTGAGGTCTTGCGCATCATCGCGGCGATCGCCGCGGGCAACTCGACGAGCGCACGTGCCGTTCGGCTGTCGGGAGCCAGCATATCGCGATCGTCCCACAGACGCAGGAGCGTGGCCGCGTCGTCCACATCGTACCAGGTCGGCAGCTCGACGAACGCGACACCAAGCACCTGCGCCGCGCCGAGAGTCGCCTCGTACAATGCAGGCGTGCTGTAGGGCATGTCGAGAAACAGTTCCGGCTGCTCCGAACGCAGCGCCAC
>CAZJYH010000827.1:0-2409 GCA_964549365.1 uncultured Alphaproteobacteria bacterium | reverse complement strand
TGGAGAGAAGGGGAAGGATTGAGGAGAGACAGTAGGCGCAGGTCTTCAGCCTGCGCCGTCGTCAGCCTGCGCAGGTCTTCAGCTTGCGCCGTCGTCAGCTTGCGCCGTCGTCAGCCTGCGCCGTCGTCAGCCTGCGCAGGTCTTCAGCCTGCGCAGGTCTTCAGCTTGCGCCGTCGTCAGCCTGCGCCGTCTTCAGCCTGCGCCGTCGTCAGCCTGCGCCGTCTTCAGCCTGCGCAGGTCTTCAGCCTGCGCCGTCGTCAGCCTGCGCCGTCGACCGTCGATTGATTGAGCGTCTCGCCACCGTCCAGATCCCGGTTGCACCGCGAAGACACAAGGGCTGCGGATGAACCAGCCATTCGCATCACACCGCCCTGAAAGCCGTACCGGGCAAGGATTGCAGCCGTTCCCATCGAGATCACGGAGGGGCAGTTGTCGTTGTATGCGGGGGCGGCCATCTGTATATTTTCATCACTCCGAACGTACACGCCCTTCCATCCCTACACTCGATCATGGAGGATAGTCGATGCACCGTTCTCGCTCCACACAGGGCCTCCGCGTGGCATTCTCGATCGCCGGAGTAATCACGTCATGCATGCTGCTCGATGCCGATGTCATCGCCGCGACACCGCACCCTGTCGTCCCGATCGCACACGTGGCAGGCGCGACCTCATCGCCCATCGCATTCGCTCAACCGGCCGTCGCGTTCAAGCTTTGTCAGGGCGATTGCTCCGCCGAGACGACGTGGTGGATGGTTTCCGAATATCAGGACGGTCGATTGATGGCGATGCACGGCGTCGACTGTGACGGGAAGGAATGGCATCTCCCCGGCGCCCATGTGGTTCCGGAGGATCCCACAGCCGGAGAGCCGCCGACGTTCACCGGCGTCGGTGCGAACGGCGTGGCGTGGTTTGCCTGCGTGCACGTCGAGGACGGCGTCGTGACGTGGCAGGGTGGCCGGGACTCGAACGGCAACTACTGGGTCTGGAATGATGCCGCTGCAGGGGGTGGGCGGCGGTAGAGGAAGTCGGCATTTATGTTCCGGAACGCTTACCTGGACGCGGCCTGCTTCAGCCATGCACGGATGGTCTCTATGTAATCGCCGTAGTACTCCGGTGAGCGAATCTCCGCCTTGGTAATGCCCAGGTATCGCAGGAGTTTCGGGAGATCCCTGCTATAGGCCTCGTACCGCCTGCGAATGACACCGGCGCCGGGAATCGTTGTGCGCCCGGTATTCGAACGCAGCCATGTTCGGACACAGCCGATGACTTTCCCGGGCCGGTTCTCGTGCACGTCGATATCCTGGCCCGCTATGTCACTCATGGACGCCTGATAGCGAAACGGCTTGGAGTCCAACACGAGAATACGTATGTCCGCATGCCGTT
Source organism: uncultured Alphaproteobacteria bacterium (assembly GCA_964549365.1). GTDB lineage: Bacteria > Bacteroidota > Ignavibacteria > OLB7 > OLB7 > JAFDZV01. The sequence continues at coordinate 1,027 of CAZJYH010000827.1, read as the reverse complement.
TCCCACCGTAATAGCGGCAGCCTCAGAACAACCCGCATTCGAATGGCATGTTGAACCGGGGAAGGCCGGCACCACCGGTTTCCACCCGCGAGATATCGTGAATGCCGAAACGACACTCACGTATGATCTGCACGATCTTTGCCAATCGCGTATCCCCGGAGTCTCGGCTTTCCAAAGCACAACGCGGCCGGAACCCCGCATCCATCACGGTAAAGATGATGGCATCAAAGATCGGCTTGTACGCGGAATCGAGGGGACAGTTGATGAACACATTGTCCGCATAGCCGGTCGCAACGTCGGTTGTTGCCATCGTTCACCCCCGCTTGCGACTGGGTGTCCGCGTGCTCGCGTTCACCGCCTCCTTCCCCCCGCTCTTCCTCGTCGGCCGACTGCTCGCCTTGCCCCGCGCGGCACCACCGAGAGCTGTCTTGCCGCCCCCCTTCCGTCCGAACAGAACCGATCGGACGGCCTCGTTGATCCGCTCACTCCCGAGAATGGTGCCGATCGGAGACGACTTGATCGTGCGCAGGGGATGTGGCGCTGAAGAATCGCGGACGGCCGTACGGCGTCCGGTTGTTGCGTTGCTGTGCTGAGTGCCGTGTTGCGCGATAGTTTTCATGAATGCCACCTCCGTTGTCAAGCGCCGGAAAGATACGAACGCCGGCAGGCATGTGCCGGTTCGACGACGTTGCCCATCACAATGGCCATGCCGCCATGATGGGCAACGCCACCAACACAACACGAACCGATCCTCTCACGACGGCCGCGCAATGCCGCCGCCGGAGTCGTCGCGCGGATTCGCGAAGACCGGCGCGAGCAGTTCCGGAACAAGGGTATCGAGGCAGTCCTGCGCGAGCAGCGCCACCGGTTGCCCGAGGATGGCGGTGCAGGCGTCGATGAGCGCGAAGACGCGTTCGGTGTCGCCGAGGATGGAGCGTGGAGCCGCAAGGATGATGTACGGTCCGTCGGGGGGTATGCTGCCGGGGGGCATATGCGTGAGCGCCATGATGTGACCTCTTCGCCGGTT
>CAZJYH010000826.1:0-2409 GCA_964549365.1 uncultured Alphaproteobacteria bacterium | reverse complement strand
GTAGAGCGCGAACGTCTGCGACATGTAGCCGATGCTCGCCTTCACCCGATCGGGCTCCTTCGCCACGTCGAATCCGGCAACACGGGCGCTCCCGGCCGATGGGTTCAGCAGGCCGCAGAGCATCCGGATCACCGTGGACTTGCCGGAGCCGTTCGGCCCCAGGAAACCGAAGATCTCCCCCTCACGCACGTTGAAGCTCACGTCGTCCACCGCGGTGAACGCGCCGAAGCGCTTCGTCAGCCCGTTCACTTCGATCGAATAGTTCTCACTCATGCCGGGCCTCCTCGCTTTCCGCCGTCGCGCGCCGGGTCTCGATCAACGAGATGAAGACGTTCTCCAGCGACGGCTTCTTCGCGCGCACACCGCCGACGGTGATCCCGGCGGCAGTGAGCACGCGGCGGATCAACGCCTCGGCCTGTTCGTGCGTGCCGCTCGTATGGATGAAATCCAGCCGATCACCGAACATCTGCACCCCCTCGAAGAACCCGGTGATCGCCGCGTCGGCCCGGGCCGCCGAGAACGCCATGCGCGCGGGTTCGCAGATCGTTTCCACCACCGACTGATTCAACATGGAGCGTACCACGGCCGGCGTGTCGCAGGCGAGTATCTCCCCCTCGTTCATCAGCGCCACGCGCGTGCATCGCTCCGCCTCGTCCAGGTAGGGGGTCGTCAGGAAGATCGTGGTCCCCCGGTTCATCAGGTCGGCGAGCAGCTTCCAGAAATCGCGCCGCGTCACCGGGTCGACTCCGGTTGTCGGTTCATCGAGGAAGATGATCTCCGGCGTGTGGATCAGCGTGCAGGCGAGCGCCAGCTTCTGCTTCATGCCGCCGGAGAGCTTGTCGGCAAGACGCGTGCGAAACGCCGTCAGCCGCGTGAACTCCAGCAGCTCATCGCGTCGAGCACGGAAATCCCTCACGCCGTTGATGCGCGCGAAGAACTCGATGTTCTCGTCGATCGACAGATCCGTGTAGAGTGAAAAGCGCTGGGAGAGATAGCCGATGCGCCGCTTGATCTCCTCGGCCTGCTTCAGCACATCGAAGCCGAGCAGATTCGCCGTCCCGGCGTCGGGACGAAGAATGCCGCAGAGCATCCGGATCGTCGTGGTCTTGCCGGCGCCGTCCGGCCCGACCAGCGCGAACATCTCGCCGCGCGCGACATCCAGCGAAAGGCCGGCCACGGCATGCACCGCGCCGAAGGACTTCCGGAGATCATCGATATGTATGGAGACTGACACGCCGGTTGCCGGGAGTTGGTAAATTGGAAGTCATGAATTTTGAATGGCGACTATATACTTGTCGACACCGACGGGCCACGTTCTCAGACAGCGAAAAGGCCAACTGTCATCGCGAGCCGCGTCGCAGACCCCGACTCGTCGGGGACGAAGGAGGGGCGTGGCGATCTCACCGGATATGCAGTACAAGTGGGCAAGATTGCTTCGCTGCGCTCGCAATGACCCAAGGATCTCCGGCATTTAGAGTCTATCCCAGAACCCAAACGCCGTGGTCATTGCGAGACAAATGGCGCAGGTGTGCGCTGTTCCTGGGCAAGGAACAACCGGGGTCTTCGCGAGGAGGAGCGAAGCGACGACGTGGCGATCTCGCCGGGTTCGCAGTGCAAGCCTGTGAGGCTGCTTCGCGGAGCCTGCCCTGTCGAAGATCCCGATGGAATCGGGGAGCGAAGCGTGGGGGCTCGCAGAGACCCAGGTCTTTTGGATGTTCCTTAGCAGGAGCGGAGCGACGAAGCAATCTCTTCCGGAAGGCTCCGTGCCGACCTGAGAGATTGCTTCGCTGCGCTCGCAATGACCCAAGGATCTCCAGCATTTAGGTTCCGGCAATGAGTCACGCACCCTTGTCCTTCCAACTATATAATTGCCTTCTGAATGAAGAATGTGAAATCACGGAGGCGGAAGGATATTCGATACCGACTTCTCCCACGGTTTCGCATTCCGAATTTTTCATTCTCTCAGCACCGCGTCGGCGGTAATACCGGCCTTGAGATCCCCCTTGGGGTTCGGCACATCGATCTGCACCTCGAACACCAGCTTCACGCGATCGTCCTTCGTCTGCACATTCTTCGGCGTGAACTCCGCGGTCGGCGATATATACGTCACCTTGCCGGTGTATGTCCGCTTCTCGTAGGAGTCGATCTTCAGGCTCACGGCCTGGCCGATTTTCACGCGCCCCAGCTCCTTCTCGGCAACGTAGATCTTCAGCTTCACCGGGTCGGTGCGCGAGATCGTCAGCACGCCGGTGCCGATGGTGGCGAACTCCCCCTCCTCCAGCGCCCTGCGCGTCACCACGCCGTCGACCGGAGCGATGGCGATACAATCCTGAATGCGCTTGTCGAGAGAGATCACCTGCGCGGCGGCCTGGTCCTGGCGGGCCCGAGCGGTCGAAACGTCCTCACGGC
>CAZJYH010000825.1:0-2423 GCA_964549365.1 uncultured Alphaproteobacteria bacterium | reverse complement strand
ATCAGAGTGGTGGGGTTGAACGGGTTGGGATGGTTCTGATCCAGAAACAACGCCTCCGGAGCGTCGCCGTCGATGCGGACGTCGGCAACCTCGAGCACCTTGTCGAGCGTGATCGTGCCGGCCTCCTCGTCGTACACCGCCGGGAACTTGCGCAGATCGCCCACCAGTGGCGTGTTCGACTTCGGGATGTGGGTGCCGTCCGCCATGAACGACGATCCCTTGTGCGGGCATACGAATTCGCCGGTGATCGGGTTGAAGTCCTTCACCGAATAGTCCGACCCATGCGAACAATAGGTCGACACGGCCTTGAACGCGTCGACGCCGGTATCGGCGACGCGCGTGATGGCGATCGGGAAATTCTTCCCCGTGAAGGCGCGACGCACGTGATCCGGATTGCGGAGCAGCTGGTCCGGTTCGGCCAGCCTCACCGATCCGTCCACGGCGGCCAGCGGCGGATAGTCCGCGACCTTGATAACGTAGGTTGCCACGATCGCCCCCGATGCCGATTCAGAGAGGGAGGGGATGATCTTGCCGAGGACGACGAGTGGCGATGTCGAAGCGACGACCGTCAGGCCCAGTGCCTGACGTAGGAACTCCCGGCGGGAGTCGGAAAGATTCTGCATGGATACGTGCTCTTCGGTACTACTTGGGTTGAGGGGCCGCGGACTACCGATTGCCGAAGTCGAAGGGACGCGATCGGCGCACAGTGCGTTCCGGTTATCTATAGTAGATCCATAAACACCCTGAAGTGTTACATGGTTCACCTGTTGGAGCGCGGATTCTTCCACGCGTTCCCGAATCCAGGCGCGAAGATAGGTACCGGAGGTGATATCGGGACGTACGGGAGTTCGGCCGCCCACGGCGGTGCGGCGCCTCAGCGCGCGATGGTCATGCGGCGCGTGAGCGTGGTGCCGCCGGATCGAAGCCGGTAGAAATACGTCCCGGAGGGGAGCGTGGATCCGGAGAAATCGACCGTATGAGTTCCCGCCGGGAGATGTTCATCGATCAGGGTGGAAACGGTGGTGCCGTCCAGTGCGTGCACGGTCAACTCCGCGCGTGACGCCCGCGTCAGCCCGAAACGAATGATGGTGGAAGGGTAGAAGGGATTGGGAACGTTCTGATCGAGCGAGTCGACTCCAGGCCGGGCGGCATCCTCATCGGCGTCGGCAACCTGGCGAACCCCGCCGAGCGTGATCGTCCCGGCGTCCTCCTCGAATGTGGCCGTGAAGGTCCGGAGGTTCCCCACGTTCGGCGTACCGAACTTCGCGACATGCACTCCCTCGGCGCTGAACGTCGCGCCCTGGTGCGGGCAGGTGAACTGCCCGGTGACGGCGTTGAAGTCGCGCAACTGGTAGTTGAAGCCGTGGGTGCAGTACGTCGAAACCGCCGCGAACGCCGCGGTGCCGGTTACCGCGATCCTTGTCACTGCGATCGGGAAGCTCCGCCCGGCGCCGCCTCGCGCAACCTGATCCGGGTTCAGCAGCAGTTGCTGCGGCGTGGTGAGCTTCACCGAACCGCCCACGTTCGCAAGCGCGGGGTAGTCCGCAAGCTTCATCACATACGTGGCCACGAGGACCCCCGCGGCGTCGCGATGCAATTGCGGCAACAGCCGCCCGATGACCGTTACCGGTGCGGTGGACGAGAGAACCACGAGGCCAAGCGCGTTGCGCAGGAATGTTCGTCGCGAGTCGGATGGCTCATCCATCGGGGATCTCCGCGTTGCATCATGAATGGGGACGTTGCCGCGGCGGCGGGAGTACCGTACCGCGGGACAAATACTGCGTTCATCGTCGGCGTCGCGCGACATCGCGGCGGGTGGTCGACGGAAGTGTTGCAATATCAGCCCCGACGCGGATTTCCGCATAGGACAAAACGATATGGGGGGATGGACGATCGGCGGTTTGTGGTGAGGGGACCGGGTCGATACCAACGAAATCGGGGAAGCCCGCCTGAGCGAACTTCCCCGATCGTAAAATCTTCGCGAAACCGATTACTTCTGAAGCGTCATCCGGCGGGTCAGGGTGCCGAAATCCGTTTCCAGACGATAGAAGTACACACCGGAGGGGAGGTCCTGCGCCGAGAGGTTCAACGAGTAGACGCCCGCATCCTGGTAGGAATCGACGACCATCTTGACCTGGTTGCCGAGAAGCGTATGGATCGTGATCCGGACGTTGCTCCCTTCGGGCAATCCATAGCGGATCATCGTGGAGGGGTTGAACGGGTTCGGATAGTTCTGATCCAGGAATATTCTCGGCGGAAGCGACGTCGCGCGACCACCCTCACCGTTGCCGGAGCCGACTTCGTCGCTCGCGACGATATGAAGGGCCGGGATGACTGCAACGTTGCCGACAACGGCAGCTCGCTCGCTTGCATGACAATGCTTCGTGCCGCCCACCGAGCCGGCGTGCAGCGCGTACGGTGCC
>CAZJYH010000824.1:0-2429 GCA_964549365.1 uncultured Alphaproteobacteria bacterium | reverse complement strand
CATCAACCGCTCGCCGCGCCCCAGCTTGGCGCGGATGTACGCCTCGGCGCGATCCTCCGATCCGATCTCCAGCACCATGTCGAGTGCGGGGCCGGGCGCACCGCCGTGCAATGGCCCCTTCAAAGCCCCCACTGCTCCGGTCACCGCCGAGACGAGATCCGAGCCCGTGGAAATGATCACCCGCGCGGTGAACGTGGACGCGTTGAAGCCATGATCCACCACGGTGTTCAGGTAGGTTTCGAGCGCGCGCACCGCGGCCGCCGCCGGCTCCGTCCCATGCAGCATCCAGAGGTAGTTCGCCGCATGCCCGAGATCCGCGCGCGGCGCGATCGGCTCCTCCCCGCACAGCAGCCGATGGTATGCCGCAACGATCGTCGGGAAGCGTGCAACGATCGCGTGCGCCTCATCGACCGGGTCATCTCCGCCGACACCCCCCAGATCCAGCGCCCCTGATGCCATGCGGAGCGCATCCATCGCGGGCACCCCGGCGGCCGCGGCCTCATGCAACAACGTCTGCACCGCCGGAGGGATCGCCCGTTCCGCCGCAAGCCGCGCCGCGAATGCCGCCCCTTCCTCCGCCCCGGGGATCTCCCCATTGAAGAGCAGATACGCCGTCTGCTCGAAGATCGCGTTCGGCGCGAGCTCCTCCACGGGATACCCCGCAATGATCAGCTCGCCCGCCTCGCCGTCCACGCTGCTCAGACTCGTCTCCGCGGCCACAACGCCTTCCAGCCCCGGCCGCACCGTCATCGTGTCGTTCATCATCCTGTCGCTCCTGATTGTTGATACAGGAGGGCAACTTATGGCACGCGACAACATGTTGTCAATATTGATTGAACGATCAATATATTTGCCGGATGAAATCAGGACGGTATCTCTCGGCCAAGGAGGCCGCTCGCGAGCTGGGCGTGACCCCGGCCACCCTGTACTCCTACGTCAGCCGCGGCCTGGTCCGCTCGGAGGAGACGGTCGGGACGAAACGCGAGCGGAAGTATCACGCCGACGACGTGAAGCGGCTGAAGGAGCGGAATCAGATGCGGCGCGACCCGGCGAAGGCAACCGAGGGGGCGCTCCACTGGGGGGCGCCGCTGCTGGAATCATCCATCACGCTCATCGCCGACGGCCGGCTCTATTATCGCGGCCACGACGCCGCGGAGCTTGCCGCGGCCCGCAGCCTCGGGGATGTCGCGGCGCTCATCTGGCATGGCGCGGCGCCCCCTTCGATCGACTTCGACGCGCGCTCGGTACGCCTTCCCGCGCGCCTGAACGGGATGCGCAGAGCGCTCTCCGGACTCGGCGCGATCGACCGGCTGCAGATTGCCCTGGCGCTGGCCGCCGCCGAGGACCACGCAGCGTACGACCTGCGCGCCGCCGGCGTGATCCGCACCGGAGAGCGCATCGTGCAGATCATGGCGGCGGTCGCTGCCGGCACGGGTACGATCAACGGGGGCATCCCCGCAACGCTTGCGGCGGCATGGGCGCCCGGCAAGCCGCACGCGGCGGCGCTCATCAATCGCGCGTTGATTCTCGCCGCCGACCACGAGTTGAATGTCTCCTCCTTCACCGTACGGTGCGTTGCTTCGGCCGGCTCCACGCCGTACGAGGCCGTGATCGCCGGTCTCGCCGCCATCAAGGGGACCAAGCATGGCGGGTATACCGAGCGCGTGGAGGCACTGTTCGAAGAGATCGGGAAATCGGAGCGAGCAGCCGGCCAGATCGCGGCCCGGCTTCGGCGCGGCGAGACGATCCCCGGCTTCGGGCACTCGCTCTATCCCGACGGCGACCCGCGCGGCGCGGCGCTCATCGAGGCCGTGACCGAGGCGATGCCGCGATCGCCCGCCATCCGCCTGCCGCTCGCCGTCCGCGATGCGATGGCGGATCTCACCGGTGACCTTCCCACCATCGACCTCGGCCTGGTGACACTCACACGTGCGCTCGGGCTCCCCTCCGGAGCCGCATTGACGATCTTCGCGCTCGGCCGCGCCATCGGCTGGATCGGCCACGCCATCGAGCAATACGCCGCCGACCGGATGATCCGGCCGAGGGCGCGGTATGTGGGGAGGCAGCCCGGGGAAGGGTATGGGGTATGAGGTATGTGCGTGTGTCGGTGACGGCCGCTCATGGTGGCGAGAAGCGAGTGGCAAGCTGCGGGTCTCTTCGCGGCTTTGCGCCTTTGCGTGAGCTTTTGATCGGACGCTGGACGCGCGACGCTCGTGCAGAGTGGCAAGGCGGGAGTATGAGTGGCGAGACGTGAGTGTTGGGCTCTTCACAGCTTTGCGTGAGCTTCCGGTTGGACGGGTGATGGCCGCGGGGCGCAAGCCGGCGGTGACCTCGCGGCAACGATCCGACTACCGCGGGAAACCGGATACGGTCAGGTTGAGGCTCGCTCTTCGCCTCTCCTTTCCTACCCTCACCGCCGTATCGATCAC
>CAZJYH010000823.1:0-2430 GCA_964549365.1 uncultured Alphaproteobacteria bacterium | reverse complement strand
AGCCCTCACCCTCGGGAATCAACCGATAGCGTGGCTGCCCCTGCACGTAGTTCGTATCCACCTGATAGACATCGACGGAGAGAATGTCGAGCGACCCGTTCCCCGTGTTGGTCACCCGCACGGGACGAACTGCCATCGTGCTCCCCTCGCAGGTGAACACGTTCCGGAACAGCTGCAGACTAGTATCGGCCGGCTGGCCGTCCACCACGAAGTTGATCGCCGGTACGCGCGACTGGGCCGCCAGCGGGAATGTCCGCGTCTCACCGCTGCCGACAACCACCAACGTGTCGATGATGGTGCCCAGCTGTGTGGGAAGGAACGTCAGCGTCGGCGTGCTCGATTGGCCGGCCGCGAGCGTCACCCCGGAGGTGTTCAACTGATACTGGCCGGAGCTCGTCCCCTTCAGCGTGTACGTCACGTTCAGCGCCGGGCTCTCGACGATCGGATTGACGTTCCGAACCGTGAACGGCTGCAACAACGTCGTGGTACCGCGACGCACGGCGATGTTCGACAGGAGCACGTCACCGTCGTTCATGCCGACGGTGCCGCCTTGTGGAATGTTCCCGATATAGTCCAGCGTCGGCCGACCGCGCGCGTACAGCGTGTACGTGCGCGTGAAGCCGAACGGTCCGTTGACGGTGAGCGTTGCCGGACGGCGGCCGAGGGCCTGCGCGGTGAAAGTGATCGTGGGGGTGGAACTGCCGTTCGGAGCGATCGACGTGCTCACCGGCGAAATCGAATAATCGGCGGCACTCGGGCCGCTGATCGTATAGCTCACGGTCGAGGCGCCCGTGCAGGAGGAGGGTAACACCACAAACGGCGTGAACTGCGTCGGCACCTGCAGCATGCCCGTCATCGGAGTGAGCAGCGTGTCCAGATTCGCCATCGCGGGTGTTCCGCCCTGCGGTTGATTGCCGTTGAGAATGATCGTGCACGGAGCAAGCGCGTAAACCTTGTTGACGCCTCCCGGCGGCACGGCGGCATTGTTCGACACGGCATTACTCAACGTGGCCGGCGCGCCCGGCGTGATGCTGGCATACGTGGATGTGTTCACCTGTACGCCGAGCGTCCCCCCCGCCGTCGTTATCGGTCCATACCAGATTTCGACCTTGTTGGTCCCTTCGTACAATCGGATCTGCATGCGGCCCGTGGTCGGCTGCCCGGAACCCGGATAGTCACGGATCTTCCATTCGACCGTGAGTATTCTGTTGCCGGCACTGCCGGTGGTACGATAGGTGACGCTGCCGTCGTTGCCGGTATGCAGATCGCGCCACAGTGCCGCTACAACCGGAACGCCGAAGTTGGTGGAAGAGAAACTTCCCGACAGCCACGACGTCGCAGCCGAGGGGCCAAGGCCGATATAGCCGTTGGAGCTTGCGGAGAACTGCGTATACGGAGATCCCTGAAGGAAGAACGTAAAGCCGATCGGCTGCACACCCGAAACAGCATCATCGATGCCGGTGCTGAAGATCGTGGTGGCCCCGGTCATGTCGAGAGGCGTTCCCGTACTCTCGGTGAAGAGGTAGGTGTTCAAGGGCTGTGCCTGCAGCCCAAATGTTCCGAGAAGGACAAGCGCGAATGCCGTGGAGAGCAGGCGCGTAATGGGTATCCTTCGGCACGCGATAAGCGAACGTTGTGCCATTTCAATCTCCTTTATGTAGTGCCAAGCATGCCTCCCCATTATGTACGGGAGCGACATTGAATTTTCATGCAACAGACCGGCGGCCCTGCCTGCCGAAAGGAGGGAGCCGAAACGGGTCTATGTGTACGCGGGAGAGAGAGGAGGGAGTTTGTGGTTGCTAATGCCCTAGCACCTAGTAGTTATTCCACCACCATTTCAGTTCCTGGCATAGTACGATCACGGGGTATGGAATCGCCTGAAGCGGGAACCACGCCACAAACGCTCTGCGACGATACGCACGAGCTCTGCACACGCTCATCACCAAATATTCAAACCGCAGATCTCTGGTGACGGCCGCGATCACTCAACGCAGTTTCGATATCGGACAAGCAAACCATCCATATTACGTACGATACGCCCCTCTCTATGGACGACCGATGGAGATAGTGCCCGATTGCCAACGCACCGGAATGCATGAACATATGCACGCGTTGTTGCACCCACACCAATTGCCGCGACGACAGTCGCCGCTGTTGGACCGGAAATGAAGTTACAGATGCAGGTGCGTAGCGGTACAAGATATAACAGCATGGCCTTCCGAAGCAAGACAATGCCGTTCACGACTCGTGTCGGCGGATATCGAAGAAGAAAAGGCAGTTCCAACACATGGTTGGAACTGCCTTCATTGTCATCGGCTGCGCCGCTTCGGCGCGCAGCACTGTATCAGTGAGCGACGGTGAGCGTACGGCTGAGTACGCGATCACCAACCGTCAGACGGTAGTGATACACGCCGCTCGCCATCCCGCTCA
>CAZJYH010000822.1:1762-2432 GCA_964549365.1 uncultured Alphaproteobacteria bacterium | reverse complement strand
ACCGATACGCTGAATCCATGAGCAGGCCGAACGCGCAGTCCATGAAACCCGCCACAGCGGCGAAGAAGCTGGACGTGTATTTGCCCGCGACACCTGCGGAGTTCCAGGAGAACGCGATCACCCGCGCCGAGCTCGCCGCCCTGCAGGCCGACCCGCCACAGTGGCTCAAGGATCTCCGCAAGAACGGGCCGCATCCCAAGAACCTCGTCGCGGCCAAGCTGGGCATCTCGATCGCCGGCCTCGCGCGCGGCGGCGTCGGGGACGCCCTTACCACCGAGCAGATCGATCAGCTGCTCGAGGAGAAGCCGGAGTGGCTGGTCGCCGAGCGCGAGAGCTATCAGAATGTGCTGTCCGAACAGCGACGCCTGAAGGCTGTGCGTGCGGAGCAGGCTCGCAAAAGCTGAACCTGCTCCCCACCGCTACCGGTTGAAGATGTCACTGACGCGGTCAAAGAAGCGATCGATGCGCCGCTCCAGTCGAGTGCCTTTGCCCCACTTCTCCCACACATAAATCAGGCCGAACATCGCGACAACGATCCCGAAAACCAGAGCGGTGACAAGGATTGCCTCAACGGTTGTCGACATCGGAACATCTTCGCGCACACAGCCTGCCCCTCCGAGCTGTGTCCCAGAGTTCTACCCTGCTGCCGCTCGGCCGAGCATGCGAACGA
>CAZJYH010000822.1:0-1752 GCA_964549365.1 uncultured Alphaproteobacteria bacterium | reverse complement strand
CGGTGACTACCGACGCCCGTCGGAAGCTGGGTTTCAGCGCTTCCGACGGAAGAACGGGGTGCCTTCGAATGGGTTCCAACTGGTACTGCCGCGGGTGACGTGGAGGAAGTAGGCCCAGTTCGCGGTGCTGGAGTAGAGCGCGCCGATCGCGGCGCCGTAGGCGGCCGGCGGGAAGGTGAAGTTAAAGGCGAACTCGATGATCGCGATGATGAAACTCACGACGAACGAAATGCCGAAGAGGCTGAGGCCCTTGCGCCAAGGCCCCTTGATCGCAAAGTAGATGGGGCCGAAGAAGAACGCCGGACCGTTCGCCCCGAGCCGCATCCGCTGTCCGAACGAGAGCTGCTTGAACGCGGCCGTCGCCTCGGGCGAGGACGCGGGCTGGCCGTAGCGTGAGAAGAAGTCGAAACGGCTGCGCCACTTCTCGGGCACCTCGAAGGCCGCCGGGCCCGGTGCGGGCGCCCCGTAGGGGTTCGGCGCCCCGTACGGGTTGGGCGCACCGTACGGGTTCGGCGCACCGTACGGGTTCGGCGCCGCGTAGGGGTTCTGCGGGTCATGCGAGTACTGAGGAGGAACGCCGTTATCGGTCACCGCGCGATAATAGCTGCCCAGCGAAACTCCGTGTTTGCCAGCGGCACTCCCGTTCCAGTACCTGCCGCAGAGTGGCCGTCCCTACGTGCTGCGCGCGCCGCGCGGAATCGGGTCACCACTGACCATCATCGCCATCGTCGTCGTCGCCATCGTCGTCGTCCTCAAGCGGCGAGCGCGGCTCGCGCATCACGAAGACCGCCCAGATCACACCGCCGATCAGGGCGGCGACCATCGCGAAGAAGAGCAGCTGTCCTACCAGTGCGGCCATCGTCGTACCCCCTCAGAGTCCCTCAGTGCCCTCCACACAGTCTGCCGAAAGTCGAACGGCCAGTTATCACACGCTTTTTCGCAATCTGCGTGCAATAACTGGCCATCGAACGTGCGTGCTTACAGCGTCACAACATGCAGCTGACGCAACCCTCCACCTCAGTGCCTTCCAAAGCCATCTGCCGCAACCGGATGTAGTACAGCGTCTTGATGCCCTTGCGCCAGGCGTAGATCTGCGCCTTGTTGACCTCACGGGTGTCGGCGGTGTCCTTGAAGAACAGCGTCAGCGAAAGACCTTGATCCACATGCTGGGTGGCCGCGGCGTAGGTGTCGATGATCTTCTCGTAGCCGATCTCATACGCGTCCTGGTAGTAGTCCAGGTTGTCGTTGGTCAGATACGGCGCCGGGTAGTAGACCCTGCCGATCTTGCCTTCCTTGCGGATCTCGATCTTCGATGCCACCGGGTGGATCGAGGACGTCGAGTGGTTGATGTAGGAGATCGACCCGGTCGGCGGGACGGCCTGAAGGTTCTGGTTGTAGATGCCGTGCTTCTGCACCGACTCTTTCAACTGCTTCCAGTCGTCCTGCGTCGGGATGTGGATGTCCGCGTCGGCGAAGATCTGCCGGACCTTGTCGGTGGCCGGCTCCCACACCTGCTCGGTGTACTTGTCGAAGAACTCACCCGACGCGTACTTCGAGTCCTCGAACCCGCCGAAGCGCGTACCACGTTCGATCGCAATGAGATTCGACGCCCGCAGCGCGTGGAACAGCACGGTGTAGAAGTAGATGTTGGTGAAGTCGATGCCCTCTTCGGAGCCGTAGTGGATCCGCTCACGGGCCAGGTAGCCGTGCAGGTTCATCTGCCCCAGGCCGATCGCGTGCGAGCTGTTGTTG
>CAZJYH010000821.1:0-2435 GCA_964549365.1 uncultured Alphaproteobacteria bacterium | reverse complement strand
TCAACAACATGACCGATCCGGAACTGCTGGATCCCGGCGCCGAGCGCACGGTCTGCCGGCGGTTGCGTGATACACTCCGCACGCTCACCACCGCGTACACGGGCCGTGACGGTATCCCCGAGTACCTCGTCCCGGATGTGGATCATTTCTACGAGGAGCTGAGCGCGGCCATGGCGGAGTACCGCGCACTGACGGCGGGCGCCGCGGCGCCGACGCCGCCCGCGGCCGCATCGACCTTCTACGAGAAGTGGTCCGCGTTGATCGCCTGCGTCGGCGATGTCTGCGATCGCCGATGGAGCCTTCCGGCCCACATCAATCAGTTGCGTGAGGGCCTGCTCGACAAGCGCATCGCCGCGTTGTACGCCCATGTGGCGGCCAACGTCGCGACGCCTGCGATGGAGCTGAACGCCGGAACCGGCCTCACCTGGCCGTGCGATCAGCTTCGATATCTGGCGGCCGTGCTGGCGTGGCTGACCGTGGATCTCGCCGCGATCCCGACCGCCGTGATCAACGGCATGGAACCCTTCTATCCGGATCTGGAGGACGCCTACATCACGCTGCGGCGCGCGATGGCCGAGGAGCACACCCCACTCTGCTCCGATGCCGCGTGCCGCAAGGCCAAGGACCTCGTGGAGACGGCGCGCCTGCTCTGCAAGACGGCACCGACGCTCCCGCTGTCTCAGACGCTCACGGCGATCGACGATCTGGTTGCCGGCTACGAGACGGAGCTGGCCACGCTGGCGGATTTCCTGGAGATGACGCTTCCGGCCGCGGGCACGACGTTCTGCACGCGACTGCGCCGGGCGTTGGGTCCGGTGATCGCAGGCTTCGCCGCCGTCGATGCGCTCCCCTTCGCCCGACGGCATCCGCTGGTGGCGTTCGCCGACGCGCTGGCCGCTCTCGTCGAGCAGCACCGCGCGGATATCCGGGGACATGAGGCCCCCGCCCCGAACCCGGACCCGCTGGCCGACGCCGACGCGTTCATCACCGAGTGGACCACGATCACTTCCTGCCTCTGCAATCTCTGCGCGCAACGCCTGAGCGACGGCGACCGCGCGCTGGTGGCCTCGACGCTCGACGGCCCTCTTGCGTCGGCGTACGGCGCGATGATGGAGCTCGCGGCGCAGGAGGGCATGTCGCTCGTGGGGGGCGCGGGCTCGGCCGACCTTTGCGAGCAGGCCACGGCCCTGGCCAACTTCTTCGTGCGCGCCGCGCTGGATTGCGGCAACGGCACCGATGCGGTTGTGGCGGGCCTCGCCGGCCGATACGCGACGCTGAACGCCGCGTTCACGGCCGCCGGCGGGTTGAGCGCCGTGCTGACATCGTACGGGTACACATTCGGCAACGCGGGAGCGCAGACACTGGGAGCAACCTGCACGGAGTGGCTGGAGATCACCGACGCGATCGCGTTGATGGTCGAGCGGATCGACGAACTTCCCTCGGCGCTGTCGACCACGCTCGTGGTGGACGGGCTGATCAACGACCTGGTCTGGGTGTACTACGCGCTCTACGGATTCAATCCGGTTCCGCTGTTCGCCGAACGGATCGATCGACTCCGTTGGGCGGTCGGCGCGGTGCGATCGTGGCTTCTGCGCACGTGCCTGAGCGGCGGCACCATCGGCGCAGCGGAGCAGGCGGCATTGGATGCGTATCAGGGGGATGTGCGGGAGTTCGTCGACAACGCCGCCGCGGTGCTCGACGACGCGGGGATGAACCTGCTCCACGGCGTAAGCGCCGACGGCATCGGGATCGACGGACCGCGGCGCCGCGAGGTGCTGCTGGAGATCGGCCGCGCGCTGTGCGGCACTCCGACCAACACGGCGCAGGCTCCGATCACGACGATCATCGCGCTGGTGAACGGCAACGCCGAGTTGATCGAACGTCTGGCCGACGAGCTCGACATGCCGCGCCCGACAACACCGATGACAACGGGGAACTTCTGCGGCGTGATGCGGGATGTGCTCGCGATGCTCGTCCTCGCCTACGGCCGCGCGGACAAGCTCGCGGCCCGAACCCTGGCCCTGATGCGGCCGTTCTTCGAGACACTGAAGACGCAGACCGGCCTGTACGTGGCGGCAACCGGAGCGAGCGCACCGACCACGCCCTGCTCGACCTCGTGCGACAACTGGCTGGCGATGCTGAAGGCGATCACCGAGAGCTGCGGATTCCAGGCGGCGTTGCAGCCGGCGATCGGCACGCAGCTCGCGCTGCTGGCAACGCAGATCGAGACGGCCTATCGCGAGGTTCTCGGCCGCGCGAACGTTCGCGGGCTGCAGATCGAACGCCGGCAGCGAGCAGGCGATCGGTGCTGGAAGATCCGTGCGGTGAACACGTACATCGCGATCAAGTGCCTCGACCACGCATCGGTGGCCGCGGAACTGATGCCGCTGCTGGCCGACGCGGCCCACGTTCCGAACCTCACGGCGTTGAAGCCG
>CAZJYH010000820.1:0-2438 GCA_964549365.1 uncultured Alphaproteobacteria bacterium | reverse complement strand
GCTCACCGAACGCGACTACGAGATCGTGGTCGATACGGCCCGCACGCGCGAGGAGCGGCTCGACGCGTTCAACCGCCGCGCCTCGTGGTACCGGATTCTCGGCGTCGGGTACCTGAATCAGATCGAGAACATGGTGGAGCGCTTCGGCGATCTCGGCGTGGTGGAGTTCCGCCCGGGCGTGCCGGACAGCCCGGACTTCCCGCCGGAGATGTACGTGGAGTCGCGGCCGTTCGCGCCGGGAGGCTCGATGCTCCTCGCCGGCTCGGAGGCCGGGAGCGTTGCAGCGGCGCGGCTGGCGCTGGCGGACGCGGCCGAGGAGATTCCGACCGATCGCGGCCTCGTCGTCGGCGCGGTCGGCCGCGGAGCGCGGCATCGGCGGCGCCCTTCGACGAACGGGCCGGCCGCATGATGCGTACGGAGCAGACGGTGCTCGTCGTCGGCGGTGGCCCCGCCGGCGGCGTCGCCGCGCGTGCGCTCGCGCAGGCGGGCCTGCGCGTGACGTTGGCGCATGCCGGCGAACCGGAATTCAGGGTCGGTGAGAGCATGCTCCCCACCGGCCGCACCGCGCTTCGGGAGATCGGCCTGTGGGAGCGATTCCTGGCCGACGGCCACGCCCGCTGCCCGGGGAATCTCTCGGCCTGGGGGAGCGAGGATCTACTGGAGACGGACTTCATCCGCTCGCCGTACGGGCCGGGCTGGCATCTGGATCGTTCGCGATTCGACGCGATGCTGCGGGAGGGGGCCCGCGAGGCCGGGGCCGACGTGCTGGCCTCGCGCGTGCTGAAGGTCACGCGCGAGGAAGGACGCTGGCGCGCGGACCTTCGCCCGGCACCGCACGACAGGCCCGGCGCGGAACGAGGCGGCACGGCGCGAGGCGGCGACAACCACCCGGCGAGCGTCTGGTGTGATTGGCTGGTGGATTGCACCGGCCGCGGCGGTCGCATCGCGGCGGCGTGCGGCGCCGAGCGTGCGTACGAGGATCGTCAGGTGGCGTTCTACCTGCGCTTTCACGCCGGGACGGACTCGGATCAAGACGGGCGCACGCTGGTGGAATCGGCACGCGAGGGGTGGTTCCACACGGCGCTGTTGCCTACCGGCGAGCGCATCGTGACGCTCTTCACCGATGCCGCAGGCGGCTGGGCGCGCACGGCCGGACGCACCGAGGGCTTCGTGGAGTTGATGAGCACCGAGACGATACACCTGGCACGGTTGATCGCAGCGCACGCGTATCTCCCTCTCGACGGACCGACCTCCACCGACGCGCGCAGCAGCCGGCTGGACCGGATGTTCGGCGACGGATGGCTTGCGGCGGGAGACGCGGCAACGGCGTTCGATCCGCTCGCGTCGCAGGGGATACTCTCGGCGCTCTATTCCGGCATCAAGGCCGCGCGCGCCGTTGCCTGCGCGATCGCCGGGGAGCTCGACGCGCTCCCGGCGTACCAGCGGGCGCTGGAGAGCGTCTACGACCACTTCGTGCAAGCGCGACGAGGCTACCACGCGCAGGAGACGCGCTGGCCGGAAGCCGTTTACTGGAAGGCGCGCAACGGCGCCCGAATCGGCGGCACGGCATCGGACTGATCGACACACCATCATTCTTGCGCAATCGTACCGCACCCGGATCGGAACGCCACGGCTCGACGACATCCGTGTCCGCGCGCGCGTCGTTGCTGCTCCCCTCCGATCGACATCATCGAGATGCATCCGTCCGGACCACGCCCACACCGTTGTTGTGGCGGAGGTGGCTCAGCGGACGTGCCGTATCGGCCGCAACGGCTGCGTTCGGCCGGCGCGCGGTGGATACCTTCGCGATTCCGCAAGGGGATTCGCGGCTCCGAAGGGTTACTTGTTTCTTACGTAAGAATTGACTTACATTTGTGCCATGGTCGAGAAGATGAAGGCATTGGCGGACGAGAGCAGACTGGAGATCCTGCGCCTGCTCGGCGCCGGCGAGATGCCGGCGGGTGAGATCGCGGGCCACTTCAGCGCCACCCGCCCGGCGATATCACAACATCTGCGGGTGCTGCGCGATGCCGGCCTGCTCCGTGAGCGCCGCGACGGCACGCGGCGTTTGTACAGCATCGACCCGGCCGGATTCTCCGACGTCCGTTCCTTCCTCAGCGCCTTCTGGGATCTGCACCTTGTCGCGCTCAAGCACGCGGCGGAACAACAACATCGAAACCAGCGGAGACGAAATGGCCGACGACGCACCGATCGGTAAGGAGATCTTCATCAACGCCCCCCCAGAGCTGGTGTTCCCGTTTCTGGTGAACGCCGAGCGGATGGTGGAATGGATGGGAACCACGGCCCAACTGGATGCACGGCCGGGAGGCGTGTTTCACGTGGACATCAGCGAGAAGAACATCGCGCACGGCGAGTTCGTGGAGGTGGTGCCGAACGAGCGCGTGGTGTTCACATGGGGGTGGCAGGGCGGCCATGAA
>CAZJYH010000819.1:0-2439 GCA_964549365.1 uncultured Alphaproteobacteria bacterium | reverse complement strand
CATTGAAAGAGATATGGAGGAAGGCTTCGTGGCACCGCGCGACACATCGCGACCGTGACGGCGCGGGGTCAGCGCGAGGCTCCCAGATAACGTCCGTATACGCTGTCGGTGAACCGAATCGCCGTCCGTGAATATGGGTCCACCTGGTAGTGGATGAAGATCTCGTTGAGCACCTGCGAGGCGTCACGCCACGTGACCGATTCGTTCAGACGACCCAGCGCGGCCTCGTAGGCCATGCGATCGCGACCGAAGATCTTCTTGATGACCTTGCGCTCCAGGCTGTCGTCCACAAAGCGGCGCACATCCTCCATCGCCGTTCGCTCCGGCTGTGGAGGCATCGGCGCCGGGGCACCGGCAACGGGATCGGCGACCGGGGTACCCGTTGCCACGGATGCGCTCTCCTCGAGCGGCTCGGCCCCCATCGCCTGGAGTCCGGCCGCGATCGATGTGCCGTCGAAGGCCGGAAACGGTTCGTCGAATTCGTCATCGTCATCGAGTATCTGCTCGACGTCGAACGTGCCGTCGCCGACGGCTCCCTCACCCGGTCCGGTACGCCCGACGATCACCGGCACGTCACCGATGCTCTCCACGGCATAGGGACCATCGGCGAAGGGGGCGCCGATGTCCGACACCTCCTGAATCTCGAGAAGCGCGTCCCCATCGAGGTCGGGAATGTCGTCGATTGCGTGTGTGTCGTCCACGGTCGGCTCACCGGCGGCAACCGGCGCATCATCGGCCGCAGGCACGTCGGCCATAACCGGAGCATCATCGGCCGCAGGCACGTCGGCGACAACCGGAGCATCATCGGCCGAATGAATGTCGGCCATAACCGGAGCATCATCGGCCGCAGGCATGTCGGCGACAACCGGCGCATCATCGGCAGCAGGCGAGGGATCGATGGAATCGATTGCGTCCGGTTCGACGGCGAACGAATCGGTGACCGCCTCCCCGCTCGGCTCACGGCTCTCACCGTCGGCCGCTTCAGGAATCGCTACGTCGCCGCCACGCCACTCGCGGCTCACGTCCACGCCGGCGGCCGCCTCACTACCTGCGCCCTCTTGGCGAACCGTCTCGCCCGCGGCGGCCTCACCCACGCCCCACTCGCCACTCGCGACCTCGCCGCCGGCCGGAGGCGTATCATATTGGTAGGCGTCGACGGGATCGCGCGCCTGGAGATGCTGCCGCACCACTTCATCGAGCGCGTCGTTCTGGTAGACGCTGGAGAAATCCGCTTCGGGCTCGTCGTCGGCGGTGCTCAGCAATTCCTCGAGCAGCGCCACGAAGCCCTCGCGCCCGACAACTTCGCCGCCACGATCTCGATAGTTCTCGAGCTGGTCGACCAGTTTCTTGATGTTCTTGTCGTCGAAAAGGATCACCAGCGCGTCCAGCGGCACAAGCTGCTCGGTCCCTTCACCGATGAAATCGAACATCGGGTCCATCATCTCCAGCAGCCCCTCGACGGTGCAGTTCAGCAGGATCTGATCGTCGATGCGGCGGATCACGCGCTCGAATTCGGTGGCGGAGATCGCATCGAAGGTGGCGCGTTCGGAGCGCTTGCGGTCCACCCAGTCGGTGAACACGGTGCGGAAGTACGGATAGTCCACGAAGGCGCCGAAGCGAAGCAGCACTTCATTCAGCGGCTTCACCGGCTGGCCGCGGAAGATGTACCACTTCAACGTGGTCTGGGGGCGGCAGAGGTAGTTATAGATCAGCTTCACCGCGCTGTCGAGCACCGCCACGAACTCCTCACGCTCGAACCGAGCGTGGCGGAACTGCACCTGCTCGATATACGTCAGCAACGACGCCAGCTCCGGGTGATCGTAGTCGAAGCGCTTGTTGGCGGAGCGCGCGAGCGCTTCGTTGTACAGCCACCACTGCACCTCGGTCTCGAAGAACGGCTTCAGCCGCGCCGGAATGCGTGCGTCCTGCAGTATATCCGTGAGCGCGATCACCGAACGTTCCTGCAACGTCTCGGTTGTGATCTTCTGAATCGTCTGCGCGATGACACGTTCGAACATGCCGTGAAACTACAATTTTTTTGACGAGCTGAATCGGCCGCGCTCCGCTCTGAAACCACCGATCGTCCTGTGCGTGCGCCTTGCTCCTTCATGCACGCCGCCGTAAGTTCTTTGATCCAACCATGGGATACCGTTACTCACTACGGTTCTTCGGCAGCATCCGGCTCCGCGATACGGCGGCGCGGTGGATGCTTGTGCCGCTTGCGCTCTCGGCGACGTTTGCCGCGAGGGGGCTTCTCGTTGCCCAAACGCCCGACGGCCTCCCGGGAGTGGCCGCCTCGGCGCGCAGCCGCGCGGCCGTTTCGGCGCTGGCCCGCGACATCACCGCCATCATCTCGGATCGAAATTTTCAGGACGCCACCTGGGGCATCTCGATCGTGTCGTGCGAGTCGTTCGCGCCATCGATGAAGCAAGCGAGGCG
>CAZJYH010000818.1:0-2444 GCA_964549365.1 uncultured Alphaproteobacteria bacterium | reverse complement strand
CTGCTCCGCGCGGTGGACGGTGACGGCGATCGAAAGATCGACCTGTACAATCCGGCCGACGCGATCAATTCCACGGCCAACTATCTGAGCAAGGCGGGCTACAGGATCGGCGACGACGGCGGGCGTCGGCGGGCGATCCACAACTACAACAACTCGAACGCCTACGTGGAGTCGATCATGGGGCTCGCCGAGCGCGTGCGCAAGGTCACGAAGAAGGAGGAGCCCCCCGCGCCGAAGTGATGGGCCGCCGACCGGCGGGCACCCCGGAACGAGCACACGCACAACACGACAGAGCATGCCGCACCCGATCGTATCGCTGTTCGAGACGCTCCCGGCGCTGAGCGGACCACGCCTCACGCTGCGTGCGATGACCGAGGCGGAAGCGGCCCGACTGCGCGATCATCTCGGCCCCGATCAGCGCGACATCCTCCCGACACCGGAGACCGAGCCGGCCCCGGATACGGTCAGCGAGGCGGCGCATCGCACCACGCTGCATCGACTCGATCCGTGGGCCGTCGTCCGCAACAGTGATGGGCGCATCATCGGCGCCTGCGCGTTCACCCGCTGGCATCTGGACCACGCGCGCGGCACGATCGCGTTCGCCGTGGAGCCGCTGCGCGAGCGTGCCCCCCTGCTCGCCGAGGCGCTGCGTCTGGTGCTGCGGTTCGGCTTCGAGCAAATGGGGCTGGAGCGCGTCGAGATCTACACGGCTCCCGACGACAGCCTCACGCACGAGGCGCTCACGGGCGCCGGGATGCGGAACGAGGCGCGGCTGCGCGGTTACGTCCGGGCCGTCGATGAGCCGGACGCCCCGGCCCGCGACGTGCTGCTCTGGGCGGCCCTGCGCGCCGACGAGGCACCCGAGTCGGAGAACGACCGCCCGGCCTGAAGACCCAGGACCGCCGCCCGCCGCGGCATCGCGCCGTCGCTTGATCGCTCCGTCGCTTGATCGAGGCATCGCTTGATTGCTCCATCGCTTGATCGAGGCACCGCATGAAGGAATCCGACGTCTTCGCCGATCTCCCCACGCTTCGCACACCGCGCCTGCTGTTGCGCAAGCTGCGGCGCGACGATGCCGCGGCCCTGTTCGCCTACGCCTCCGATCCGGAGGTGAGCCGCTACGTCGTCTGGGAAACCCACCGCGACATGAATGACTCGCTGGCATTTCTGGAGATGATGATCGAGCGGTACCACAACGGGCAGGTTGCCGTGTGGGCGTTCGAGGAGTTGACGAGCGGAAGACTGATCGGGACCGGTGGGTTCGGCAACTGGAGCATCGCGCACGCGCGCGCCGAGATCGGCTACACGTTCGGCCGCGCGGACTGGAACCGGGGATTCGCCACCGAGGCCCTGCGCGGGATGATCGCCTTCGGGTTCGAGCGCATGGCCCTCAACAGAATCGAGGCCTACTGCGACGTGCGGAACATCGCCTCGGCCCGCGTGATGGAGAAGGCCGGCATGACGCGCGAGGGGACGCTCCGCCGCCGTATGGTGATGCACGGCGCGCCGTGCGACGTGCACATCTACTCGGTGCTGCGCGCGGAGTGGGAGGGTTGATTTGCCCTGGTTGTTGCCGCCGTCACACAGTCTCTACGCAACTTCCTGAAGCACCGGCAGAAGGGGGAGATCGTCGTACGTTCGCCCGTCCAGTTCACGACCGGTCTTCTTCTTGTTGACACCGCCCCATTGCTTGAAGAAGAACGCAACGCCCGCGACCCCACATTGGTCCCGAATGTCCGTCACCCATTCCGGCTTCATCTCACGCGCGCCCGGCCCGGACTCGCCGCCGACGATGACCCAATCGATTCCGTCGAGATCGAGGCGCGGAAGCGGACCAAGCAGCGGCTCGAGCGAAAGGAACTTCACGGCGGCTCCTGAAGCCCGCAGGTGATCGATGCGGGGCATGACCTTCGCATTCTCCACGCTCACCCCCATCCAGATGTTCGGTGCCCACGGGAGACCGCTGCTCAGATCGGCGAGACGTTCGGAGCGCTTCGTCAGCACCTGGAACTGATGCCATGAGGCACGGTTCATGATCTCGAACACACGCAGGATATAGGATGCCGGAACATCGGCATGGAAGAGGTCGCTCATGGAGTTGACGAACACCGTTCGCGGCCGGCGCCATTTAAGCGGCAGCTCGAGCATATGCTCCTGCAACGTGACACGAAACCCGTTGCGGTAATTCGGCTGGCCCATCGCTTTGAGGCGGCGGGCAAGTGTTTCGGCGTAGCAGTGCTGACACCCGGGGCTCACTTTGGAACAACCGGTCACGGGATTCCACGTCGCCTCGGTCCATTCTATCGCAGAGTTTGTTGCCATGACTATCGGTGTATTGGTGGGAAGGAGATACGCACGTGATCAGCGAACCCGCGGCGTTCCTCAGCGGGAGGATCGGCCCGTATCGCGCCACGCTCTTCGAGCAATGCCAGTGCAGCCTTGTA
>CAZJYH010000817.1:0-2449 GCA_964549365.1 uncultured Alphaproteobacteria bacterium | reverse complement strand
GGACACGGTGCCGGACACGGTACCGGACACGGTACCGGTTTATGAAGTCGTGATCTCCCGGAGCAGCGTGCCCTATCATTTCGCGACATACTTCGACGTCAACTACCTGCCGCGCGCGGTGGCGCTGTATCGCTCGCTCGAGCGGCACGCCGGCGCGTTCACGCTGCACGCGCTCTGCCTGGACGACGCCTCGCTCGACGCGCTCGCGCGCCTGAAGCTCCCCGGCCTGCGCGCGGTCCCGCTCGCGGAGCTGGAGGCGGCGGACCCCGAGTTGCTCGCCGCGAAGCCTACGCGCAGCCGCGTGGAGTATTACTTCACCTGCACGGCCGCGTTCCTCGCCCATCTGTTCCGCACGGTGCCCGATGTTGAGGAGCTGACGTACCTGGACGCGGATCTCTACTTCTTCGCGGACCCCGCGCCGATCCGCGCGGAGCTGGGAGAGGGGTCGGTGTTGATCGTCGGGCATCGCTTCCCGGAGCACGCGCGCGCGCTGGAGCGCTTCGGGCGCTACAACGTGGGGCTGCTGATCTTCCGGAACACGCCCGACGCGCACGCCTGCCTTGCGTGGTGGCGCGAGCGCTGCATCGAATGGTGTTACGATCGCCTGGAGGAGGATCGCTTCGGCGATCAGAAGTATCTGGATCGATGGGGCGCGCTCTTCAATGGCGTGGTGGAGCTTCGGCACAAGGGGGCGAACCTCGCGCCGTGGAATCTGGCGGGCTACGCGATCGCCGAACGCGCGGGCGCGGTGATGGTGGATGATGCTCCGCTCATCTTCTACCACTTCCACAAACTGCGCGCCCTCGGACGCCGTCTGTACGCGGCGGGCGTCAGCGATCGCCGCGCGCGGCTCGGCCCGGCCGTGCGGAATGGGATCTACGCTCCCTATCTTCGTGCGCTCGGCCGGGCGACCGATCTGGTGGGGGGCGTCCGTCCCGGAAGCATTCGCGGGGCGGGAACGCCCGGCGCGGCGGCACGCCTGAGGATGATGCTGGAGCATCGCCTGCTGTACCTGGTAGGCGCGCGCGCGGTGCTGATCGACCTGCATCCCTTGCTGCGCCCGGTGCGCGCGTTGGTGCGGTTGTTTCGGCGGCGGTAAAACAGACGGGACATCGCGAGGATGAACTCCGCGACGACGTGGCGATCTCGCCGGGCTCGCGGTGCAAGCCGGCGAGACTGCTTCGCAGCGCTCGCAGAGACCCCGGTCTTTTCGATGTTCCTTGGCAGGATGAACTCAGCGACGACGTGGCGATCTCGCCGGGCTCGCGGTGCAATGTGGAGAGGTTGCCACGCTCCCTTCGGTCGCTCGCAACGACTCTGGGAATGTGTGGGCCTGTTCGGTCGGACTCGTACTCCGACCGCCGGCCCGACAGCTTCGGTTCGTGAACAACGTTTGATATCGACAAGATGCTCTCCGGGAAAACCATAGGACCGATCACCGTCCATGACCTTCCGGCGCCGCCGGAGGGGCGCACGGGTTGGCCGTGGACCGAAGGGAGCGCCGCGCTTCCGGCTCGCATGCCGGACGGCGGCGAGTGGCCGCTCATCACCGTGGTGACGCCGTCGTACAATCAGGCGCGGTTCATCGAGGAGACGATCCGCACGGTGCTGCTGCAGGGGTACCCGCGTTTGGAGTACATCGTGATGGACGGCGGCAGCACCGACGGTTCGGCCGAGATCATCCGCCGTTACGCGCCGTGGATCTCTCATTGGACCTCGGAGCGTGATGCCGGGCAGTCCGACGCGATCAACAAGGGCTTCCGCATGGCGAACGGGGAGATCATCGCGTGGCTGAACTCGGACGATACGTATCACCCGAACGCGCTCCGCGAGGCGGCTCGCGCATTCGCCGCGAACCCGGCGTGCGGGATGATCTACGGTGCCTGCGACATCATCAACGAGGACGGCTCGCTCTATCGTCGCTATCCCAGCCGCTCATTCGATCTGAAGATCCTCATCAACACCTGGAACTTCGTGCCGCAGCCGGCCACGTTCTTCCGGCGCGACGTCTACCGGCGCGTGGGGGAGGTGGACATGGATCTGCACTACTCGATGGATCGCGACCTGTGGATTCGCCTGGGCCGTGCCGCGGGGGCGGTGAAGATCGAGCCGCTCCTGGCGAACATCCGGTACTACGACGACTGCAAGACGGCTGCGATCTCCCGCGCCGGTCGCCGCGAGCGTCTGATGATCTGCCGTCGGTACGGCGGCACCGTCTTCTCGCGCGTCTACCGTCAGTACGCCATGGACGAACTGCGCCTTCGTCTCGGATTCCTGAAGGGGGTGAGGCGTCGGTTTCGCAAAGGATGAAGGCAACTATTATAATACTTGACGGCACCATGGAGATTCTTCTCCCCCTCTTGCCAAGAGGGGGTTGGGGGGAGTTGACGAGGTGGCAGTGCCGGAGCGTGAGAGCCGAGCGGCGAACCCCTCCTGACCTCCCCTTTGC
>CAZJYH010000816.1:0-2451 GCA_964549365.1 uncultured Alphaproteobacteria bacterium | reverse complement strand
CGCATGGCGGTGCTGCTGGCGGGCTTTCCGCAGGAGGTGCCGGCAACCACCATCAACCGGTTGTGCGGCTCCGCGCTCGACTCGGTGATCGCCGCCGCGCGCGCCGTGAAGTCCGGCGAGGCCGATCTGGTGATCGCCGGCGGCGTCGAGGTGATGTCGCGCGCGCCGTACGCGATCGCGAAGAACGTCTCGGGCGGTGCGCAGTTCGGCAACATGACCGCCTATGATACGGCCCTCGGCTGGCGATTCCCGAACCCACGGCTGGAGGCGTTGTTCCCTCTGGAGCAGATGGGGGAGACGGCCGAGAACGTGGCCGAGCAGTGGGGGATCACCCGTGAGGAGCAGGATGCGTTCGCACTCCGTTCACATCAATTGTCCGTCGCGGCGTGGGATGCCGGCCGCTACGACAACACCGTCGTGCCGGTGGAGATCCCGCAGCGCAAGGGGGAGAGCCTGGTGGTGCGGCGCGATGAGGGGCCGCGCGGCGATACGTCGCTGGAAAAGCTCGCGACCCTGAAGCCCGCGTTCCGCAAGGGGGGGACCGTCACCCCCGGCAACTCGTCGAGCCTGAACGACGGCGCCGCCGCCGTGCTGGTTGCGAGCGCGCGCGCGGTGGAGGAGTTCGGATTGAAGCCGGCGCTGCGTTACGTCTCGAGCGGCACCGTCGGGTTGGATCCGCGCATCATGGGCGTCGGCCCGGTACAGGCCACGCGCAAGGCCTTGACGGCAGCCGGCCTGAGCGTTGCGGACCTCGATCTCATCGAGTTGAACGAGGCGTTCGCCTCGCAGTCGATCGCCGTGGTGCGTGACCTCGGCCTGGATCTCGATCGCGTCAACGTCAACGGCGGCGCCATCGCCCTGGGGCATCCGCTCGGCATGTCGGGCGTGCGCCTCGTTGCGACCCTCGCCGACGAGATGGCGCGCCGCGAATCCGCGCGCTACGGTCTTGCCTCGATGTGCATCGGCGTGGGACAGGGGATCAGCGCGGTGTTCGAAAAGGCGTAGGGGAGGTGATGGGTTATGAGTGATGGGTGTGGGTTGATGGGTGAATGCGGAAGGTCGTAGGCGCAGGTCTTTAGCCTGCGCTCTCGCTCTCGCATGGCATCCGCCTGCCGCATTAGCGAGCGTCCAGGGTCCAACGTCGAGCGTCCGGTCGCAGATACCGCGCCTCGCCACTCGCGCCTCGCCACCCGCTGCCGCTACCTCACATACTTCGGCTCTTCGAGCGTAAGGGTGAGCGAGATGCGATGCGTCGCGCCGAACGAGGCGAGATCGCTGTTCTGCTTGGTGAACGCGTAGTCGATGTTCAGCTTCGGCAGCTTGACCCCGGCGCCGAAGGTGATCTGCTTCAGGTCCGTATAGCCGCCGCGCAGGAAGACGCGATCCTTGTATGAATACTCCAGCCCGGCCTGCACGTCGAGGCTGGCCACGCCGAGATCCACCATCGTCGCCTCCTTGCGTCCCTCGAATCGGAACGACCCGTCCACCGCGGGCATCACGCTGTGGTCGTTGCCGAGGCGGTAGCGGTAGGCGGCGCCGAGCCGCAGCGTCGGCACGATGAACTCCTGATTGCCCGTGTCCCAGATCAGCAGCGACTTCGTTGCGTCGCTGAGCGTTGCGCCCAGCGCGAGCTCCGCGGTGGGGCGGTAGGTGGCCGCCAGGTCGATGCCGACGCCCCAGGCCGAATGTTCGAGGATGGTCTTGTAGATGAACTTCACGCTGCCGCCGACCGCGAAGTCCTCACGCAGCTTGCGCGCATACGAACCGTACACCGCCCAATCGGCCGAGCCGCCGAGCTGGATCCTCTGCTCGTCGATCCGGTCGTCCTCATCCAACAGGCCGTTGCCGTTGCGGTCAACGAGTGCCCGGCGCGAATCCTTGATGCCGTCGAGCCCAAGGCGGATGGCGCTGAGCGAGACGGTCTGCTGCGAGTCCAGCGGGATCGCTCCGGCGGCGTAGTCGTAGTTGATCTCTCCGGCGAAGCGCGACTCGTGCAGGATCGCCACCTGGGGATACATGATCTGCGAGAGAGCCGCCGGGTTGAAGTAGCCCGCGGTCACATCGTTCGAGAAACCGGTGCCGACGCCTCCCAGGGGGGCGGAACGACCGCCGACGCCGCTCGATAGGAACTCGCCGGCGTACTTCGCGTTCACGAAGCCCTGTGCATGCGCGTTGGCGGAGAGAAGAAGGAGGGCGACCAGCGCCGGAAGAACGGAACGTGTCATAAGAAGAGATTGATGCTGCTGAGCGTGCAATATACTTCCGGAACGTTCACACCAACACCTCCATTGTCTGCGCCCGGCATGGTGCCTGCGTGAACGTCTCGACGGCTGTGTCGACGAAGGAGATTTCGGTGCCGTCGTTACAATGCGATAATATTTGTGGAACCCGAAATGTTGCAATCCCAATCAAATTGCACTATGTTTGCTGCTCCTTGAACGCTCGCGGGGC
>CAZJYH010000815.1:0-2459 GCA_964549365.1 uncultured Alphaproteobacteria bacterium | reverse complement strand
GCCCCCCACGTCGAGCACGCAGAAAAGTTCGCCCGTGTAATAATCGTCGCCCGCCCCCCCGAGCGCGACAAGACCAAGTGGTGTCTTCCAGATCTGCGTCTTGATCGAGTCCTTCAACCGCGCTATCTCCGGCGCCATGGCGTTGGCCTGGTCCAGCGCCTGCAGGAACAGGTTCACCCCCGGCTCAAGCAACTGCGCCCCCTCAAGCGCGGCGGCGTCCTCGTTGAAGAACTGCTTGGCGCGCAACAGCCCGTAACGCTCGGATTCCTTCATCTCCACCAGCGACATCGCGGCGTTGTCCTCCGATTCGAGGATCAGCGAATCGCAGTACTCCACCAGCCGCTTCATTCGGTCGGCGGCGATGTGGCTCTTCGCGTTGATCACCGCCGCGTCGGTGCCGAGCGCGAGGGTGAGAAACTTGCGCAGCACGAAGGCGTCCGGCAGACTCAGGCGCCCGATGTCCACCTTGCTATACAACTTGATCTCGTTGTCGCTCATCGACGGGCGGTTCACGAGAAAGGCGCCGTCGCCGAGATCAAGCCGGCGGCCGAGTTGATTGAACATCGGCCCGTAGTTTTTCCGGTTCGCCAGCGATATCGAGGCCAGCGTGTCGGCCACGGCGAACGTGGAGAGTGGGTCGGCGAACAGCTTCTTGATCGTGGAGAGGCGGTGGATGTCGGTGCCCGTCGCGTCCCAGCGCATCGCCACGTCGGAGCGCGTCATGTAGATGGCGGCGAGCGCGGAGTCGACGGCGCGATCGACGTAGGTCGGGAAATATTGCGCCGATGCGCCGGAGGTCGCCAGCAGCGCCGGCAACAGCGCGGCCGCAAGCAGGCGCAGACGGTGCGCTGTGCGAATCGGGAAGGCAGGGGAAGATGCGATCACAGAGCTGATGTAGTTGCTGAATGAAGTCGCGGAGCGATGGTCCGCCGGGGGAAGGGCCGGCGGGCGCCGCAACGAGGTGATCCGGGGGGAGGATGACCGTTGCTCACGAGTCCGACGCCTGATGTGAACGTCGGGCCTCGTCAAGAAATCGAACCGTCGACGCGATCACCTCGGTGAGCGCGGGCGTCGGCCCGTCGAACGGGTGCACCGCGCCGAACGTGTGATTCGTGCGCGGCACGGGAATGAACTGCGTCCGATCCGGGGCGGCCCGGCGTGCCAGCTCCTCGCCGTTGTCGATGAGGACCGAAAGATCCTGCTCGCCGTGCACGATAAGCAGCGGCCGGCCGAGCCGTTCGGCCGCTGCGCCGATGTCGAGCGCCGCTGCGTTCTGCTCCACGTCATCGAGCAGCTCGACGCCGAGGCGCATCATCTGCCCGGTGCGCATGTTCTTGCTCTCGAGCACGCCCTGCCGGCGCCATCGCTCTTTCTGCGCGTCGGTGTACCGGTCGAAGCTCGAGACTGCCGCCCAGGTCACAACGTACGAAACGCGCGAATCGTCAGCGGCGGCGAGAATTGCGATGCCCCCGCCGCGTGAGTGCCCGAGCAGCGTCATGCCGGAGCGGGCCGCGCGCGAGGGCTCAGGGATCGCCCCGCTGCTCACGGCCGCGATCACCGCGCGTGTCTCACGCACCTCGCGTGTGAACGTGTTGCGCTCGAACAGGTCCAGCCGGGTGAACTCCTGCGAGCTTCCCTCAACGCCGTTGTGGCTGAAGTTGAAGGAGATGACGTAGAAGCCGTGCCGTGCAAGCTCCTCGCAGACATACGGGAACGAGCCCCAGTCCTTGAATCCCTTGAAGCCGTGGACGACCACGACAACGGCCAACTCTTCCCCCGCGTCCGGCGCATACCGGGCGTCGCAGGGGAGTTTCTCGCCGTCATCCGCCGTGATCGTGAACGGTGCTGTCGTGATTTCACTGAAGAAGCGGGCGTTCTCAGACATCGGCGAAAAACTACGGAGCCGCGAAGAGGCGCGCAAGCGGCATCGGCGGCCGATCGTAGTGCGGGGCTCATTCGATACATCGGATGAACGCGCCTTCAGAGCGCTCGTCGTGCGCCGGCGATCGTGTTGGCACCGCAGCCGTTGTGCTCTGCTTTCGTAACTTCGGCCCGCTCATTCGTTCACACGATTTCAACAACACGCATCATGTTCGACAAGTTCAAGCAGGCGCTCGAAGCGGAGCTTCGGGCCATCGAGGACGCCGGTCTGTACAAGCGCGAGCGGGTTATCACCTCGCCGCAGGGTCCGGAGATCACCGTGCAGTGGACCGGGGCCCCCG
The DNA here is from genome assembly GCA_964549365.1 of uncultured Alphaproteobacteria bacterium. Taxonomy (GTDB): domain Bacteria; phylum Bacteroidota; class Ignavibacteria; order OLB7; family OLB7; genus JAFDZV01. The sequence continues at coordinate 237 of CAZJYH010000815.1, read as the reverse complement.
TGCTCAACTTCTGCGCAAAGAACTATCTGGGGCTCAGCTCGCATCCGAAGGTGTTCGAGGCCGCGCGTGCCGCGCTCGACACGCACGGCTACGGCATGAGCTCCGTTCGCTTCATCTGCGGAACGCAGGATCTGCACAAGGAGCTGGAGCGCAAGCTCGCCGAGTTCCACGGCACCGACGACACGATCCTCTACGCCGCCTGCTTCGATGCCAACGGCGGTTTGTTCGAGCCGCTGC